>JALUKO010000369.1 GCA_027056525.1 Helicobacteraceae bacterium
AGACACTTTCTAACAAGTATAAGATTCAGGTAAGGGCAGGTTGTAGTTGTGCCGGTCCATATGGGCATGATCTTTTAGGTTTTACCGACAATCAAACGTTTTATCAGAAGCCGGGCTGGATCAGAATAGGGTTTCATTATACACATACTTGCAAAGATGTAGAGTATTTTTTCAACTCTTTAAAAAAGGTGGTAGAGGAGATAAACTCGAAGTAGTTTATCTTTTTATTTATCATCCTCAGGGATGAGTGGTTTACCTGTTTGCTCCTCTATTTGAGCTTGCTGTAGAGCCATCTCTTCTCTGATCTCATTCATAACATTTTGAGCGACGTCATCATCTTTGCTCCATTTGACTTCATCTATATTTCCGCCGTAGTCATTACCGAGCTCTTGGATCTTATCTGCGTATTCTTGCATATTTTTACAGATCTCAACTCGATTATCTACAGTATCTTTGAGCTCAATATACCACTCACCAAGTTCGTTTATTTTGATCGTTGACTCAAATACTACAGCCATCTTACTTTTTCCCCGTAGCATCAAAAGTTCTTGCAAAACCTTCAAGGTCTTTTTTCTTTAAATCGCCGTTATAAACAATATTTTCTGGTTTTATATTGTCATCATTAAGCATTTTAGGAACAGCATTGGAACCGTTGATAACTTCCATATGTGCATCGAGTTCATCTTCACTATATGCCATTTGCATATCAGCTGCAACAACATGAGGGATCTCTTCTATTACTCTGAGTTTTTTTAACTCTTCGGCAACACCCTCACCCTCTATAGTGATAATGATTCTTCCTTTTTCATCATGAAGATGATAATCACACACTTCACACTCTTTTAAACTTTGCACAACTTCATCTAAGTACTTTGGTAATGTTTGAACTACTATACTTGATATATTCATTCTATCTCCTTTGATTTACTGGTATATAACTTTTCTGATATTTTCACCGTTTTGTTGACGTATCTTATCATAGAGTTTTTGATGTTGTAATTTTTTCTCATAACTTATGGGTGATCTAAGCGATTTATACTCAATAAGTTCACCATCTTTGTATACTCCCGAAACAATCGCTTCCACCCAGTAAAAACCTGTATCTTTGCGAAGGTTTTTTACAACACCAACCCATTGTTTTTTATTTTGAAGTGTTTCCCATAGCTCACGAAAGGTAGCACTTGGCATATCGGGATGGCGCACGATACTGTGGGGTTTACCTATAAGTTCATCGATATCATAACCGCTAATTTCACAAAAGGTCTCATTGGCGTATGTGATAATTCCGTTAAGGTCTGTTCTTGAGATGATCAACTCATCATCCGGAACAACTGTTTCAACTAAAAATTCGCTTCTATTAAACTCTTGCATGATCCACCTTTACTTTATGTTATAGAAGTTTATGACTTTGCCGTTATTTGAGGCAAAAAACTTTTTCTCATCGATAAACAATATATGTGTAAGCGTCATTGTATTACCGCCATATATACCAAGCACTGCTTTTGTTTGGGTATTGAGGAGGGTAATATTGTTGTTTTCATCACTCGAGAAAGCAACTCTTTTAGCACTTGGACTTAGACCGACACTGTAGATGATGAATTTGTTGGATTTATAGTAGGCATTATGTGTTTTTGTATTGTAGATCACCATCCGTCTATCTTGTCCGGCCGTTGCTATGATAGAATTTTTATAATCAACCTGAAAAACATTATCCAGATTTTTGCCTGAGAGTGTTTTGAGTAGTGTACCATCTTTTGTGTTGTAGATATGAAGATCACCACTCTCATCCGCTATGATCACCTTCTCTTTTTTTTCATCAAGTGCAAAATCTGAAAATTTAGCTCCAGAAGATTGTGAGAGCCAGTTTTGCTTGTGCTTTTTCATATCATATGAGATGATATCACCGCTAAGCAGAGCTAAAAGC
>JALUKO010000370.1 GCA_027056525.1 Helicobacteraceae bacterium
AAAAAGGAACTTAATGAGCTTTTTATACAACCCATCTTCGCACTTCAACCTAGCAAATCTTTTCACTTTTGTTAATATCGTGGCAGGCTTAATGGCGACATACTTTATAACCCAAAACAATTTTTTTCTTGCTATTATCCTTGCGTGGATCGGGGGAGCTTTTGATATCTTTGATGGAAAAATCGCCCGTAAATATCAGCTATCCAACGAGTTTGGTGTCCAACTAGACAGCTTTGCGGACTTTTTAAGTTTTGTACTTGTCCCCGTATTTTTAATCTTTCAAGCAGTATATGCTTCACAGCTTGATGGTGTCGTGTTTATGGTGGCTGCAGTAGTGAGTATCTACTACGTTATCTCTGGTCTTAGAAGACTAATTCACTTCAACATCCACACAGATGCGGGTGCAGTGGATAAGTACTTTACAGGAGTACCTACACCCCTTGGTGCGATACTGCTTTGGCTTGTTTATTTGGCAAACACATACGAGCTTCTGAGTGCCCTTGCTGTTATAGTTTTTATGGCTCTCATAGGATGGAGTCTCAATTCAAGCATAAAAGTTAGACACCCCTAAATTGAGAGAGTAGCATGATCCATACATATTCACTATGTTCAATACAAATATATCGATGATGCCACTATCTCTTTTTCTGCCGTTGACATAAGCCTCGACAGACTTTTTTACCTAGAGATCGCAAATATCGCCATAGACAACCAAGAGAGACGAAAAAGACTCTTTACTTTGCTTGGCAAAAGATGTTTTGGTAGAAATGATAACAAACTCGACCCTTATCTGCTTGATACTTCACTCGATCCAAAAGCCATATTTGCCGCTTGCAAAAAATCTACGCAGCCGATTTTATATGAACTTATCAACAAAACAACCAATAAATTTGAAGCATACCATACAATGCACTGAAACATTTTGTAGATATCTATTTTGAACACTATTATGACTACAAAAAAATTGAAGTTTTAGAAGATATAAAAGAGAAGCAAGAACCCTCCCCTCAAGAATCCTCTCCCGAGGAGGCACAGAGAAATATCACAAGTGCAAGCGATTTTTTCAGTGATATTGAGCTTGATTATGTTGTGCTAGATGAACTCAAAGAGTTGGATCAAGATATCATAAACTACTTTTATGTTGAGGAGTTCAATGAAGATATTAAGAGCGCTTCTATGAACTTTTTTGAGGGTTACACGAAACTGCTAAACACCTTTTTTGAATTTAAAGAGCTTGCATACGGTCTTTCAATGCTCAACACACATCTAGCAAACCTTGATGAGTCTGTAGATGCCTCGATGCTACTAATCTTTTTAAAAAGTATCGTAGATGATCTTATCGAGTGGAAAGAGTCTGTATTTATTGCACAAAATGCTGAAGATATTCACTATATCGACAAATCTTTTTATGCCAATATCTCCCAGCTTGAAATACTCTTTAGTGGGGAGAATGCACAAGAAGAAGATACAGAGGAGATTGAGTTTTTTTAACTCAATCTTCCCTCTTGCAGACGAAAACGGCATCCACCTACACTGATAACTTTTCCTTTTTTCAAAGATGTTTTGATGTACTCTAATGTTCCTTGAACATCGGCGTCACCTATCTCCTCTTTTATAATTTTCAAAAGATCTTCCTCTGGTGTAAGGGTCCATTTTTTTTCATAATTGTATTGGGTCTCTATCTTCACTCTATACCTTTTTTTTCATATGATAACATAAAAGGCCTCCCCCCTTCAGCGGGGTTGGCTATTTTTCTTTTACAAACCTTTTATAAAGCATCGGTAACAGAACAAGTGTTAGTGCCGTAGAAGAGATAAGCCCAAAGATCACAACGATTGCAAGTGGTTTTTGTATCTCACTTCCCGCACCCGTTGCAAAGAGCATAGGCACCAAAGAGAGTGCGGCAATGGTCGCTGTCAT
>JALUKO010000371.1 GCA_027056525.1 Helicobacteraceae bacterium
ATTTTAGAATTTTTACAAACCCTTAAAGAAGAAACACTCCATACAAAAAAAGCTCAAATTGCCAAAGATGAAGCAAAAGCTTCCTCTAAATATTAAAGAGAAAATTTCTCTTTATCAAAGAAGCTCTCTTGCGATATATTCTTAAATGAAGCGTTCAAACTTTTAAAAAGAGAAGGAAATTCCTCTTCCATTTTTGCAAGCATCTCTTTTGTACTTGCTCTTGCATGTGGCATTTTCACATCAAAACGCATAGCCGGACAGGCTTCATCACCGATAGCATCTAAATCGTTATCTTCTACAAATGCTCGAAGTTGTCTCTCCCTCATCTGAATTAAAGGGCGTATAACAATAAGACCATTATCAGCTTTGTATTTTGGTGCTAAACTTCTGAGTTGTCCGTTATAGATAAAGTTCATAAAAAAACTCTCTGCAGCATCATCAAGGTGATGTCCAAGTGCCACCTTATTACAGCCATATTCTTGTGCCACAGAATAAAGATACCCTCTTCTCATTCGAGAAAAAAAACTGCAAAATGATGAATTTTTACGTATCTTCTCTTTGGCAAGTTCATATGTTTGTGTATCTTTGACTACATGTTGTATGCCATATTTTTGGCAATGCTGTGTGAGTGATGCATAATCTTCCCCCATCCCGTAAGAGATGGTAACAGCTATAAATTCAAATGCAAACGGGGCACGCCGTTGCTGCTCTTTCATCGCATGTATCATAGTTAGGGAGTCTTTTCCACCACTGAGACCGACCAGAATTTTATCACCCTCTTCAATGAGTTCAAACTCAGCATTTGTTTTTCCAAGCTTAGACATGATCTTTTTAGATAATTTAATCGACAATTTTATCCACCATTTTCATAACAAACTCAGCACTCTCAAGAGCGCTTGTTTCTAAAAATTCATCAAAAGAAAAGCTTGCATCCATATCCGCCGCATCACTGATAGCACGCAATATAAAAAAGGGAACTTTCAATGCATCGCATACCACCGCTACAGAAGCACCTTCCATCTCCAATGCATCAGCGGCAAATGTAGAACCTATCCAGTTTTTACGCTCCTCATTCGCGACAAACTGATCGCCTGTAGCAATAACGCCCTCTTGAAGAGTCTTACCCATCTCAGAAGCAACCTCGTTGGCAAGTTGTATCATCGTTGTATCGGCTTGCACATAAACAGAACCTTCTGGAACATAGCCATATGGATGTCCAAAAGCACTGATATCAAGATCATGCTGCGCAAGCTTTGTAGCAACAATAAGGTCTCCAACTTTAAGTTGATCGCTGATCGCCCCGGCCACACCACTAAAAAGTAATTTTTGTGCTCCAAAATGCTCTATCATTGTTGCAGCCGTAAGTGCTGAAAAAACTTTTCCAATTTTTGAATATGCTATAACCAAATCTACACCATTATAATTTGCTTCATAGTATTTGTTATTTGCATATTCTATTGTCGTATATGAGCCTAGTCTTTGTAAAATTGGGGCTATCTCTTCTGGCATTGCACCCATTATTGCTATTTTATTTTTCAATCTGTTTCCTATATTTCAAATGTTTTTGTTATCACATCATAATGGGGTAAAGTTTGTAATATCTGTGCATCTTTGTCTATGATACAACTTCCACCCCAAAAACCAAGACCATCTTCAAAACCGACTCTATTGACAAAAATCACTTTTGCTTCACAGTGCAGTGCTGCCGATTTTAAAAGAGCATGCCACTGATCTTCTATAAGTAACCCTTTGTTTGAAAAGCCACGAGCCGGTGATGCCACCAATGTTACGATCAGATCGGGACTTTCTTCAAAAAGTTGTTTATGTACGTTCGCATTCCAAAGATCTTCACACACCAAAGTCGCAATTTTCATACCTGAGACCTGAAAGCTTTCAAAGCCTTCTCCTGCCGTAAAATA
>JALUKO010000372.1 GCA_027056525.1 Helicobacteraceae bacterium
GCTGTTTTAAATCATCATGATGATGCTGACTTCCAAGAAGAGTTGCAAGTACAAAAACAATAGCAAAATATTTTTTCAACCAAGCTTTCATCATATGAGATTATAGCATAGGTTATGATAATTATTAATTATTTGGATTTTATAAAAAACTCAGCCCTTAATTTATATAACACCTACACAGCCGGCAAATGCGAGTAGTGCTGTTTTTCAAGCACCACTTATATTTGTCTGTGTTGATGTTATTGTTAGCAAATTACATTGTGCTTGTATAATATGAGAAAATTTCACTTTGAGTTAATATTTTATTTTCTAAATACATCTCATCAATATAGCCTATAAATTGATCTTCAATTTGTATACCGCCAAATACTCTTTGGTTATTTCCAATTTGATTATAAAAAGTTGGATTAAAAGTGGTTAGTATACTGTCTGTGCCAACAAGGTTGCCATTGTAATAAAAACTAACAGTGTCACCATCATATGTAACTGCAATATGAAACCAAGTATTTAAGGGAAAGTTTAATGGGCTTGTTGAAATCGATACAACATTTTGTTGTGCTGGAACTTCAAAACTGATGCTGTCATTTACAAGTGAAATACCAAAATTATCAACAATTTCTCCAGACCCGCTACCCGTCCAAGAACCAATAATTTGTTGTCTTGTTGTAATAGCTTGTTCTATTTTTATCCATGCCCTAAATGAGATGCCTGTAGTGAATGGAAAATAGCTATGGATAGCATCTAGCTCAATTGTTGAACCGGAAACAATAAACTGAACTGCATTCCCTACTTTTCCCGGCACACGTGATATGGATGAAGGCGAGCCATCATAATTATTGCCAGAACTATCTACTATTATTGAACCCGTTTCATCAAACGAGTAGTAAAAGCCTGTTATTTGTTTTGTTGAAGTGCTAGAATTAGAAGATGAACTTTCATCTCCGCAGCCAGTAGTTATTACACCTATCATAATTAGTATAAATACTAATACTAGTATTTGAATTTTTGATTTCAATTGAGTCTCCTTAAGTATTTGTTGTCTGGCGATGTAATACCAGACAACTAGTGGGTGTTCAGCCCACTCGAATTTGTTATCTCTGTAATAATACTATTTTTAAATACTAAAATCAACATAAACACACAAAATACGTCCTAAACAAACTCATCTGATACAACCGCTACTATCGTATGGTGTTCTTGTGGCTGTAAAACACGAAAATCTTCCAAAGCGTTTGCAGATTCTATGCACACAAACTCCTTGTAGGCGTCTTTTTTCATAGCACTCATGCGTGCGCATTTTGTGATCCATGGGTTCCATACGACCACAGAACTTGAACCACTGTTTGTGATACTCACGACCTTGTTTGTATCTTTGAGCTTTATATCATTCTCTACTTTTTGATACACTCTGTCTACTTCTGAGTCAAACTCTACAACACCCTCTTGGGTGTGCTTCTTGGAAGTAAGTGCATCAAGATAGGATTTACCTTCCAAGCCTGAAATGGCAATGTTTTCAATACCTGAAACACAAAAGTATGTATGGAGAGCTTGAGTGATTTTAAAAGGTTTTGTATCTGTATTTATTGTAGTAAGCTCCACTCTGAGCGTATCTGATACTGTACACTTCATCTGCAGTACAAACGCAAACTCCCACATCTGCAAACTCACCGGTGTTTGTGTCAACTGTAAAACTACCTGTGTAGTATTTGGGTCTATCTCCTGTATATCTATGAGTTCAAACATAGAGTTTCTCGCAAAACCGTGTTGGGGTAAGTTTGTGTTTTCAGACATGCCAAACCATGGCCAACAAAGAGGGATGCCACCCCGTATTGAGCGAGTAGTTTCAAAGTCACTCAGCTCACTTAGCCACAGCACTTCCCCTGTCTTATGTGGTTTATATGAAAAAACATGAGCACCTTGCAGTGCTATCTTTGCACTGGCTGCCTTGTTGTTCACCTCGATATATCGAAAACCGTTGGCAAGCGCTTTAACTTCTGACATCTTCACCCCATTTTTGCATCTTATGCCACTTCAAAGCATACCTGAGTATAAATGTGTAACACACAATACATACCAGATAAGCACTTTGCATATCTGCTATGCTTTGTGCGATCTTACCAAACACCAAAGGAAGTACCGCTCCACCGGCAATCGCCATAATAAGCAGAGCACTTCCCTGTGCTGTAAATTTGCCAAGCCCTTCAAGCGCCAAAGGCCAAATAGTCGGCCATACAAGAGCATTTGCAAACCCTAGAAGTGCTATAAAGGTCACACTATCAGGCAGTGTAGCTACACCGCTCCATCCCCATAAAACTTCTGAAACGCGATGACTCTCTTGTGAGGTAAACACCACACCAAGTAAAAACACTATGCCAAGCACTGCAGAACCACTCAGAGCTTTTTCCTGAGAGAGGTACTTTGGTATACAAAACACACCCACCAGATAACCAAGCACCATAAACACCATAGTGTATGATGTCAAGGCCGTAGCATTGGCGACACCGATACTTTGAGCATAAAGCCCTATAGTATCTCCTGCTATCACCTCGATACCTACATAGAAAAACAGTGCAATCGCACCCAATACTACACGCGGAAACTCAAATATACTTCCCCTTTCTTGCTCGTGTTGCTTCTCAAACTCCAGTTCAGGAAGTGAGGAAAATTTTACAAGCATCATCAACGAAGCCAACATCACGGCCATGATAATATAAGGCACAATTAAACGGGTCGCGAGTTGCTCAATTTGAGCAGAAGAAAGCTCTTCAAGTGAGAGTGCTGTTATATCTGAGAGGATAAGCGCAGTAAATATGAGCGGTGCCAAAACACCCGCACTTTTGTTGATAAGTCCCATGATACTGATACGCATCGCGGCACTTTGTATGGGACCGATCAGTACAACATAGGGGTTGGAAGCGGTTTGCAGTATCGTCAGACCTGTACCAAGGGTAAATAAAGCAGCTAAAAAAACCAAAAACTTCCCACTCAGTGCCGCGGGGATAAACAGCAGACTCCCTATGACCATCACGCCCAAACCAAGCGCCATACCATTTTTGTAGCCTGTTCTCTCAAGCACCAACGACATCGGATACGCCATAAGCGTATAGGCAATATAAAAAGCAAACGTAACAAACAAAGCTTCAAACTCATTAAGCTCACAGATCACTTTTAAAAAAGGGATAAGCGAACCGTTGAGCCAAGTCACAAAACCAAAAATAAAAAACAAAGTCCCTATGATGAGCATAGGAAAAAAACTACTTTTCTCCCTCACTTACAAACCCCTGCCAAATATTTCGCAACACCATCTTCATCGTTTGTATGTTCTAGTATCACATCTGCCTGCTCTTTAAGTTGCTCATGTGCATTGGCAACCGCTACAGAAGTGTTTGCAAGTGCGAACATACCAAGATCGTTTAGGTTGTCACCAAAGACCGTTAAGGAGTTTAGATCAAAACCACAGTACTCCTGCACACTCTTTATACCATGTGACTTGTCGGCATCTTTATGTAAAATGGTCAAAAAATAACACTGAACATACGCTTCAGGTGCGATAATAAACTTCAAAGTATCCCCAAAAAGTGTTTGCAAAGTAGCATGAAGTTCACGAAGTAAACTCTCCTCTCCCATATAGACAACTTTAAAGTTTTTCTCTCTTGATTTGATCTTTTTCTCTTCAACCAGATTATCATCATGGGCATAACGCCTCAGTACTTCTGACTGATGCGTGTTCAGCGTACTCGAGTGAACAAACACCTCACTGAGCTCTTTTGTATCGTTAAGTGCAAGAATAAAAGGATATATACCGTATCTTGCCCCTTCCTTTATGATGATATCTGCTATCTCTCGATCTATGAACTTCGTATCGATAACCTGTTTATCCATAGTGACGATAAGTGCTCCATCTAGCAATATCATAGGTGTGCTTATGCAAATACCGTCTAAAAACTCTGCTGTCTTTTTGTATGTTCTGGCTGTTGCAACACTTAAAAGTGAGCTAGCGGCTTTATCGTTCCAAATATTTTTAGTATAGGCACTAATACTCAAATCGTTTCGTAAAAAGGTGTGGTCAAGGTCAGTTATGTAGATATTTTTCATACTTCAAGTATATCCTAAGCTCAATTAAACCTTTATATGGCACGAATTTATTGATAATGATTATTGAAACTATTGACATTTGTATAAAAAAATATTATCATTCTAGAAAACAAACGATTATGATAATAAATATCATAATTAATAAAGGAAACATCTTGAAAAAATTACCATTGACACTTTTAGGTACGGCCCTCGCGTCAAATATGCTCTTGGCAAGTGAAAGCGCTGAGTTAGAATCACTCAAAAAAGAGGTGCAGGAGTTACGTGAGATCACACAATCTCTCATCGATGAAACAAGTGATCTAAAAACAGGTTTCTCTTACACGGTTGCTGACAAAGACAAAACATACAGCGGTTTGGGCGCAGCGGCTTCAAAGGTTTACTACTCCAAATCACCACTAAGCATCGGTGGTTATGGAGAGATGTATTTTGCAAATGCAGTTGAGGAAGATGGAAGTGCAAAAACAACACTTGATATCTACAGATTTATCCCTTATATCGGGTATAAATTTTCAGATAACATCATCTTAAATACAGAGATAGAGTTTGAACACGGCGGTGCAAAAACAGGCAATGACGGCTATGTGATCCTTGAGTTTATGTATCTTGATTTTTTAATCAACAAAAACTTTAATGTTCGTGCCGGTAACTTTTTAGTGCCTGTTGGACTTATCAGTGAAAGACACGAACCAACACTCTTTACAACGGTACAAAGACCCAACACTGCCAAGTATCTCATACCGACAACATGGAACGAAAGCGGGATCATGGCATATGGTAGTATCACTGAGAACCTTACCTACAAACTTGCAGCCGTAAGTGCCTTGCAAACGCAAACAAATGGTGACAAATGGCTAAGAGACGGTCGTGGCGGTACATTTAAACAAACAGATGCAGCACTCGCATTTGTCGGTCGTTTTGACTACAGCGGTATAAATGGTCTTTTGGTGGGAGGTTCCCTCTACAGTGCACCGGCACGTAACGGAGTGGACTCAAATCTACTTATGGCTGAGCTTCACTTTAACTACCAAAACAATGGTTTAAGAGCGTATGGAACCTACACAAAAACAACACGTTCAAATGCCCAAAAAATAGCTGCTGATGCTGTTAAGAGCGCCAGAGGGGGTTATATCAACCTGAGTTATGATCTTTTAGCACTGACATCATCGAGTAAATCTCTTCCGGTGTTCATTCAGTATGAAAGTATTAATCCACAAGAGCAAAGAGCTGACGGTACTTCTGCGTATTTTAGAAAAACAACTACGATGGGCATCAACTACTTCCCACATGAGCAAGTAGTACTTAAAGCAGACTATGCCATACAGGACTATGGTAACAGTGACAGCAATACCGCGAGCATCTCTATGGGATTTATCTTCTAAGGGGCAATGATGCAGGCATTACTAAAAAAAACCGTTTTAGCACTACTTTTTGCACTCCCTTTGAGTGCAAAGCTTCTCATCTCCCCTATCGATGCCATGCACTATACCTATGGGGAGGATACCAAGGTAGTTAAAAAAAATATTTTGCTCTCCAAGGCACAGGCTGCTGCTATTGAGAAGCAGGCATCAGTGCAACTCACGAGTAAAATCTTTCGCATCTACCGTGCGATAAAAAACGGTAAAATCGTTGGTTATGGAATACTCATCAACAAAAAAGTGCGTTCTAAAAACGGTGTAGTGCTTTACTTTATCTCACCAAAGAGTAAGCTTTTAGGCATAGAGATCATCGCCTTTAACGAGCCCATAGAGTACCTGCCTTCCAAGCAATGGAACTCTCAATTTCAAAATATACAAACAGATAAACTCCTGCGAGTATCCAAAGAGATAGCGACTATCACGGGAGCTACACTAAGTGCCAGAAGTGTAACAGACGGCTCACGCATCGCTTTTGGTATCTACAACACAGTTATAAAAGGGAAATGATGAGATTTACACTCCTTAAAAATCTTCAACGTGAATCGCTGATGAAAAATATACTCTCAGGTTTACTCCTTTTTATTTTTCTGTATTTACTCTCAGATATTTTTGTCAAACAATCCACGTTAGGACTCTCTGTAGAGAGCATAAACACAACGCTCTTTGGCAATGAAGAAGAGTTTTTAGACCCCATGAACAAAGCATACTTTTTAGAGTTCTGGCACATGGAGATTTTTTTCATGATGATGACTCTACTCACGCTCAGCGCTGTTTTTATCCGCATAGCTTCCATAAATAAACGCAACACTTTTGTACTGCACGCTGTTATGATTTTTGCCTTGGGCGATCTTCTTTGCATCGCCGCTGCATACTTTTTCTCCAGTGTATTTGTTCTCCCCCATATCATCAGTTTTTTTCTTTGGCATCTTCTTGCTTTGTATATGATCGTCTCTTCATTGTGGGGTTTATACTATGACACAAGCCTATAAAGTCTCCATCCTTTACTTTTTGGTGTTTGCTCTCATCTTACTTCTGAGTACACTTCTTGTGTTTGAGCACAAAATAGGTTTTAGCATACAAAGC
>JALUKO010000373.1 GCA_027056525.1 Helicobacteraceae bacterium
TAGTCTACAAGGACATCCCCGGATACAACGAAAAGGAGATGATAGAAAAGATACTCTACATTCTTTGGGATACAGGACTTAAACTAGGTCATAGAGTACATACCGTTGAAGAACTTTTTGAGGTCTCTCAAACAGATATTACCATCAAAACAGCACTCATTGAGTCACGTTTTATAGAAGGTTCTAACTTCATCTGGACAGAAACGCAAAATGCCATTACCCAAATACGCCACGATGATGTAGAGACTTTCATACACCAAAAACTTGAAGAACAAGAGACCAAACACCATAAATACCCACTGACAATGGAGCCAAATCTCAAAGAGGGTGTCGGAGGGTTTAGAGATGCAAATCTGGTTTACTGGATAGGGAAGATTTTCTACAATGTCTCCAACATTAAAGATTTGCCCGCAGATATCATCGATGAAAAGGAGTATCGTTCTTTTCGTGTTGCTTTGGAGTTTCTGTTTCGTGTACGTTCTGCCCTGCATTTGGCTACCCATAAAAAAGAGGACAAACTACGTTTAGACCTTATTCCTAAGATTGCGAAACTGTTGGGCTATCCTGAGACACAAAAAGGGCACATGAAGTTTGCAAAAAAAGTAACTGAGTCACTCAAAATCATCAGACTTTACAGTACCATTTGGCTTGATAAACTTACTCACGAATATGTGACCATTGATAAGAGTAAAAACTGTCTTTATCCAAAAGCCAGAACATTTAACGGTTTACTCCAACAGCTAAACACACAGGCACAAAAACCCTTTCATATTCATCCGACATTCTTACAAAAACTTATTACCGTTGAAAAACCTGAACGTCCTGATGATGCACTTTACAAAACGATTGCTAAGATATTTTATCAACCCTACAGTTATTCTATTTTGACATCACTCTCGCATGCAAGACTTCTTAAATATACTATCCCTCCCATTAAAAAAGTAGTTGATTTGCCACAGTTTGATGGCTATCATCAGTATGCAGTCGATATCCACTCTATCCGATGCATATATTTTCTTGAACATATAGAAGATACTTTTATACAAACCTTGTTTGACAGTTTTACTGAGAATGAAAAAGCTATGCTTAAACTGGTAACGTTTTTACATGATGCAGGAAAAGGACGTAAGCGTGACCATCACTTAGTAGGTGTCTCTTTATTTAAAATATTTGCCAACAAACTTCATATGGATGAAACACTCATTAAAATGGGGGAAACCCTTATTCAGTATCATACACTCATGTCCAATGTCGCGCAACGTGAAGATGTCTACAATGAAAAAGTAATTTTAGGTTTTGCCTCACACTTTCCAAATCAAAAAATGTTAGATATGATTTACGTACTTACCTATGCAGATATGTCAGGGGTAGGAGGAGATATCTATAACTCTTTCTCTGCAAAACTCATACGTACACTCTATAGACACTCTGTAGAGGTCTTAGGACGTACGGCTATGCTCAGTGAAGCAGCTAAACGTGCAAAAAAAGAGCAGTCCCTCAAGAAGAATGCTGACTTTCTGGCACTGAAAAAGTCCCAACAGAAAAAGATACTCCAAATGCCTTCAAATCTACTCTTTTTACGTTATCATCCGCAACGTATTGTAGATATCTCCAAAAAGGCATTTGAGACCAAACAGTATGAATACTACATCTCCAACCATGAATACCTTACGATAGAGATTATCAGGTCAGAGAACTTCAATCTTGCCTATTTACTGTCAAAACTCTCAAATCTTGATATTGTCAATATGGACATTTGTAAACTTTTTAATGAACTCAAATATTTTAAAATTGATTTCGCACAAAATGTAGATGAAGAGGAGATAGGCTTTATAGAAGAGTTTATCCATGATGCATTTAGACATACCTACAAAACCATCGACTACGTAGCAGAGATACATAAAGAAGATATA
>JALUKO010000374.1 GCA_027056525.1 Helicobacteraceae bacterium
GCATTTGAATTTGCAAAATGAGAGAAATGTAAAAAACGGTGCTCTTGGTTATGATGGAGCGAAGGCTGTGGCACTGGAGTATCAAGAGATGTTTGGTGATGACTTTTATCTTGAACTTATGCGTCACGGTATCGGGGATCAGCTTTATATCGATAATCAAGTGCTTCAAATAGCACAGGAAACGGGGATAAAGGTTGTCGCTACCAATGATACCCACTATACCTATCCTGATGATGCTCAGTATCACGAAGCATTTATGTGTATAGGAATGAATAAACTTTATGATGATCCTAATCGTATGCGTCATTCAGTACATGAGTTTTATCTCAAGAGTCCTGAGCAGATGGCCAGACTTTTTGCTGATATTCCAGAAGCGCTGCAGCATACTCAGGAGATCGTAGATAAATGTAACCTTGAGCTAAAACTCGGAGATCCCATACCGCCAAACTTTAAATTTACCAAAGAGTACTCCAAAGCTGACGGACTTAACATAGACAACGAAGATGATCCTGCACTTGCCGAAGATGCCACAGATGAGCAAAAAAAAGTCTGGAAGAGTGCAGCAGATAAAAACGATGCAGAGTATTTTACCTACCGTTGTAAAGTTGGACTGCAGAATAGACTCAAACATGTACCTCAAGAAAAACATGATGAGTATAAAAAGCGTCTGGAATTTGAGATGGATATCATCAACTCGATGAAGTTTCCCGGTTATATGCTCATCGTTTGGGATTTTGTAAAAGTTGCTAAAGAGATGGGCATAGCTGTGGGACCCGGTCGTGGTTCTGCAGCGGGAAGTTTGGTTGCATACTCGCTTGATATCACCGACATAGACCCTATGAAATACGATTTGCTTTTTGAGAGATTTTTAAATCCTGAACGTGTCAGTATGCCCGATATCGATATGGATTTTATGCAGGCTCGTCGTGGAGAGGTGATAGATTATGTGGTTGAGAAGTATGGACGAAATCAGGTGGCACAGATCATCACGTTTGGTTCATTACTGGCAAAAGGGGTGATCCGTGATGTTGCACGTGTTCTTGATATGCCGCTTTCTCAGGCTGATAAGATGGCAAAACTCATTCCGGATGAACTTGGCATAACACTTAACGGCAAAACAAAAAAAGGTGAGTTCATAGATGGTGCTTTTCAAAAAGAGCCCAAGATTCAAGAACTGATCGAGAGTGATGCCAACGCAAAACGAGTATGGGAGTTTGCAAAAAAACTAGAAGGTCTCAAAAGAAACTCGGGTATTCATGCAGCCGGAGTTGTGATAAGCAATGAAGAGCTTTGGTATAAAACACCCATCTACAAACCATCAGGTGAGGATACTTTTGTAACGCAATACTCGTTGAACTACCTTGAAGATGTTGACTTGATCAAGTTTGACTTTTTGGGATTAAAGACTCTTGATGTTATCGATAATGCTATCAAACTCATAAAAAGAAGATACAACAAAGATATTGACTGGCACAAGATCGATGAGAATGATCAGAAGGTGTATGAGGTTATTCGCGGTGGAGACACGGTTGGGATGTTCCAGATAGAATCCTCGGGAATGCAGGATCTGAACAAACGTCTTAAGCCTGATAACTTTGAGGATCTGATCGCGGTATTGGCACTGTACAGACCGGGACCGATGGAATCGGGTATGCTTGACAGTTTTATTGAGCGTAAACATGGTCGTGAGGCTATCGAGTACACCTTTGACTCTATGGAGCCGATACTGAAAAACACCTATGGGGTCATTGTGTATCAAGAACAGGTTATGCAGATCGTTCAGACTATCGGTGGTTTTTCTCTTGGTTACTCTGATATTATTCGTCGTGCCATGGGTAAGAAAAAAGATATGGCAGTGTACAATGCTGAGTTTAGTGAAGGTGCTGCCAAACAGGGCTATGACTATGA
>JALUKO010000375.1 GCA_027056525.1 Helicobacteraceae bacterium
TTTGCTTATTGCATTGCTCTTTTTGGGTTTTTCAAATTCTAACACATAATCTTTTTTATTTTTTTCAAAGATAGCACTGTTTGGCGTAATAGACTTAAGGGTGTAGCCTTTGTACTGCTCCCCTATAGCTATGATCTGTGTTTTTTTAGGGTTTGATCTCATCGCAACTATCACAAAACCTTTTTTCGGTGTTCCATAAAGCCCTTTTAGCACCATGTTTGTAATACTGATCCCAGAAGTTGTATCTTGCGTCGTTTGTATTTGGCTACTTGGGGTAGATTTTGTGATCATATTTTTAAAATCATAACGTTTATACTGCGGCTGATAATTGTTTTTGACCTGTAACTCCACACTTTCACTTGGAAGATACCACCAAGCCACAACTGCTAAAGCCTTGGCAATAAAAAGAAGTACAAAAAGCGTTGTGAGCGTCTTGAGAAGATTTGAATTAGAAAGTTTTTTCATAAACATACTCCCCGTTCTCATCTTTTTTAAAGTTTCTTAAAGTACTTCTGTATTTATTGAGCATGAGCTTGGATGGTTTCAGTGTAACATATACACTTCTTTGTAAAATATCATACACTATATCCGCTTCACCAAAATCACCAAGAACCTCTCCCTGTACATGCAGAGGATCTACGATAGAGTAGCGTATATCCCCCTTTTGTATCCCAAGAGGCACAAAAGAAGCCGCTGTATCTGAGAGTGTAATATCTTCTACGTGTATCGTATTGTATAAGACAAATACATTGATATTTGCCCGAGTGAGCTTAGCACTTTCAATAGACTTAAATGAGATAACAGCATCTTCTATATCAAGGCTAAATCCCGTGTCATTTAACTTCTCAGAACTTATGATCACTCCGTAAGGTTTGAGCTGCTCTTCTAAAAAATAAAATGCGCTCACTTTAGGCGCAAAGTACATAAGGGCAACTATAAAAAAGAATGCATATGCAAAAAATTTCATTAACTTCTTCACCACTTTATCTCCATTTGCACGCTTGCTTTCTCATCACTGAGTTTTTTAATACTCAATGATGTAATGTTGTACGAGCTGTTGAGTATTTTTCCCATCAAATAGTTTAACGCCTTGGCATCTATACTTTGAGAACTAATACTTATACCACTTTTTGTTGTATGCTCTTGGATCTGTGCATTTTTTAGCACTGTGTTGCCAAGAAGCCTTTTCATATCTCTGCTAATCTTACTCTTATCTGTATAAACAGCCTTAAGCGTACTTAGCTCTTTGACAAGTGTCGCTGTATCTTTATACTCCTCTTTTGCTTGGAGAAGTTCACTTTTTGCACTAGAGAGTTTAAACATAACCATCAACAAAACAACAACGAGCAAGAGAGCAAAATAGAGTGGATTTATACGATTCATAATGTTATCTCCACATGAAGTACACCCTCTTTAAACTTCTCTTTAAGGTGCAACCCTTTGTTCTTAAGCTCTGTGAGTATCTTTTTTTCATTCCCTTGTTTGAGACCCGAAAAATTCACAATAAGTTTTTTATTCTTGAGGTTGATAAAGCTGATTTTTTGCTCCCTTGGAAGTCTTAAGGACAACACTGCTGCTATAGACTCACGAAGCTTGCTTTGTAATGTATGTATCTTTGTATATTTTTTTAGAAGTGCTTTGTTTTGCATGGTGGTTGCTTTTAAACCATTCTTTGCAAAGAGTTCCTCTTTTGCATCTACAATCGTTTGTGTCTTTTGTGATGTTATGAAATACTCACCACTCAAAAGCACTATAAAAGCGATCAACACCGCCCCTATAGTGTAAAAACTTTTAGTGTTGAGAATATGTCCGTACTGTTGCAGCTGTATCTTGTGCTCAGGTAACTTCAAAGCTGAAATATCCAACTCTCCACTCTCTTTGATCCAACCAGATGGAACAAG
>JALUKO010000376.1 GCA_027056525.1 Helicobacteraceae bacterium
CTTAAAATATAATAAAAAAGAGTAAACGGCTTCAAGCCTATTCTTCAGTAGCTTCCACATGGAGAATACGACCACAGTGTGGACATGTTGTAATCTCCTCAGCTTTTATTACATCGGCATATATCTTATCGCTGATAACCATATGGCATCCCATACAGGCTTGATCTTCTACAGGAACTACTGTGGAGTTTTTAGCCCAACGACGAATTTTTTGATAAAAAGACAAACCTTTTTGGTTCATCGTACCAACAAGCTTCTCTTTTTTAGCAAATACTTCTTGTCTTGCTTTGTTAATTACTGCCAGTTTTTCATCAACTTCTGCTTTTACAGCCTCAAGGTTTGCTTCAAGCTCTACTAAAGATGCTTGAGAAGCTTCCACTTGCTCTTTTTTAGCTTCAATGATCTTTTCAAGTCTCTCGATCTCTTCATTTGCAAAAGTTACCTGCTCTTTTGCAATCTCCTCTTCAAGTTGTAAAGATTTCATCTCACGTTCAGTTTTTACTTCAGCGCTTTTTTTAGAGTTCTCTTCCAGTTTTGCTGAAAGTTCTTGAAGGTGCAGTTCATTTTTGTGCTTTTTAAGCTCTTCTTCTTTGATCTCATTTGTAAGATTTTCAATATCTGAATCTATACTTTGCTTTTTTGCCAGTGCTGCTTCATACTTGTAGTTTGCTTCTTCTATCTGAGGTTCGAATGCATCGATCTCTTTATCTACATAAGAAAGGTCTATTAGTTGTTTTAGATGCTGGTTCATTGGGCTCCTTTTTGGCTTGCTTTTTTGTACCACTTTTGACTATAAAAATCGCTAGATATAGGTGAATGGGTTTTCCGATGATGAAATTATAACTTCTAAACCTAAATTTTTCAAATGTGTTTGTAAAATTTGTGCAAAAAAGTGCTCACTTTCGTAATGTCCAATGTCAATCAAAGAGAGTTTTATGCTTTTTGCTTCCATCGCATCATGATATTTCACATCACCTGTCAAGAAGCAGTCTGCGTCTATAGAGCGCATTAAAGAGCATCCTGATCCTGTTGTAAGTGCAACTCTTTTTACAATATCACTACATTTGACACATCTTGCATGTAAAAGTCCAAAAGCTGAAGAAACTTTTTTTGAAAAAGTGGTAAAATCTTCATTTACATCAAAATAAGCAACAAAACCATCTTTATGTGTGATGGTGTATCCAAGTACTTCCTGTGCAACATATTCATTGAGATGGGTCTGATCAAAGTTGGTGTGCATCGCAATGTTGGAGATATTTTTTTTGATCATTTTTTGGATTAAATTTGCAGGATATTTACTAAATTCCAACTGTTTAAGACCTCCAAATATGATGGGATGATGTGTAATGAGCAGGGTATCATCATCAAGTGAATCAACAAGTTTTTCATCCACATCTATGCTCAGAACAACCTTGGTGACCTCTTGGGAAAAATCGCCAATAAGCAGACCGGAGTTATCCCACGACTCTTGTAGTTCAAACGGAGATAAATTATCTAAATATTCATATATATGTGAAATTTTCATAGCTTACTTCTCTTGGAGTTTTTCTAGTTCTTCTTTTGCTTCAACAAAATCAGCATCTAACTCCAAAGCACTTTTATACATCTCTTTTGCTTCATCAAAGTGTTTCATATCCGCTAAAAGATTTCCATAGTTATAGTATGTAATCGGATTGGAATCATCTATGGCCAAAGACTCGTTTAGATGCATTCTAGCAGATGAATACTCACCGTTTTTTCTATAAATAGAAGCCATCGCCTGATGGATATAGGTGTTGCTTTTATCAAGTTCCAAAGCCTCTTTATAGTACTCTAAAGCTTCCGTGTCTCTTTCTTGGAGTGCAAGTGTATAACCCATTTTAAAAAGCGTTTCAGAAGAGTTTGGCGCTTTAATATTCGCCTCTGAATAGATAGCCAAAGCTTTTTGCAAATCCCCTTTTTGCATCGCTTCATCAGCTTTTTCTATAAGATCTGTTGCATCAAATGTTGAGAAGGCATCAGCTGTTCTTGAGCCGTCATCCTCTTTTGGTTCTTGCAAAGTTTGTATATGCTCATATATTTTATAGGCGAAAAACGCCGCCGCACCGAGTAGTAGTAGTTGAAATACTGTCATCTATCATCCTTGTTTAAAATATTCTCATTCATAAGTGCCATCAACTGAAGTGGATCAACCTGTACACCGTTTACTCTAGCAGCAAAATGTAAATGTGGACCCGTCACCCTTCCGCTTTTACCCGAAAGTCCGATCACCTGTCCCTTTTTTACTCTCTCACCCTCTTGTACCTTAAAACGACTCAGGTGAAAATAGCACGTATATATTCCCTGCCCGTGATCAACGACAATAGAACCACCTGAGTAAAATCTCTTTTTTACCAGCACCACGACACCGTCATTGGCCGTTTTTACTCTCTCACCCACTTTAGCGCGATAATCTGTTCCACTGTGGTACCCCTTGAGTGTACCATTATATACCCTTGCTTTTCCAAAGGAGCTTGTGATCTTGCTTTGCAAGGGAGCGATAAACTCAGAACTTATGTAGCTCTTGGGCGACACAGTGTTGTACACTTTCATGGCTTCAGCGTACTCTTTTGATGCACGTTTTTTATCTTTTGCACTCAGGTGTACTTTTGAGTTGCTTACTTTGATGTTTTCTTTTGTATACTGAGCATCTTTTACCCGTAAAAAGTATGTTTTTTCTTTCTCTTTTTCTTTCTCTTCATAGAACAACTTTACTTTTTTATCACTTGGTTTTTCATAATAACTTATAGGTACAAGAGCGTACATTTTACTCTTGCTTAGAGGGTGTTGCAATATTGTGTAGTATTTGTCATTGTAGAGTAAACTCTTGTACTGCACATCTTTTTCTTTCTCAAAGACAAATAAAACGGTTTTTCCGTTTGCCACTTCTGAACTTGATATCTCAACATTAAGAGCATGTAAAGAAAGGAAAAAGAAAAAGATAGCTAAAAGAAACTTCACTAATAATCCTTCATAGCTCTTGCTATATCACGTTTTTGATCTTTTTCTTTTAAGTCATTTCTTTTGTCGTGGAGTTGTTTTCCCTTTGCTATGGCAACTTGCAGCTTTACAATATTGCGTGCATTAAAGTAAAGTTGTAAAGGTACGATGGTATAGCCATCACGTGTGACAGATTTGTGCATCTTTTGCAGCTCTTTTTTATGCAGCAAAAGTTTTCTGCTGCCTCTCTCTTCATGGGAATAATAATGATGCGTTGTCTCAAGCCGCCCTATGTGAGCATTGAACAAAAAGGCTTCATCAGCGACAAAACGTATGAAACTGTCTTTTAGGTTTACCCGTCCGGCTCGTATCCCTTTCACTTCACTGCCCGTAAGCACAAGACCCGCTTCAAACTTCTCTTCTATAAAATAATCATGATAAGCTTTTTTGTTTTTTGCTATTGTTTCACCCATTATACACTCTCTTTTACTTTAAAAAAACTACTGCCACTGCCACTGAAGTGCCAACCGTGACGATAATACTCTTTTAACTCTTTATACTGCTGTAAAGCCGGTTTAAAAAGGTCATTTGCCTCATCAGCCGCCATAGTTTGTAAAATATCCAAAGAAGGTGTGCTTTTAAGTTCTTGAACCCTAAAACCGTCTATGGGGTCAAAGAAATACTCTCTGTAAACCTGATACACCTTTGGTGTACTGATCTGCAGATCCGGAGTGAACACCTCAAACGCTAAAAGATCTTCTTTGAACTCCTCAACCACCTCACCTATGCCGCTTACATTTGCACTGTTGTAGTCATAAATAAAAAAGGGGACATCTGCACCCACTTCAAGACCTATCTGAGCCAGCTCATTTTGACTCAATCCCAAATGAAGCACTTCGTTGCACATCTTCAGATAGGTTGCCGCGTCACTGCTTCCACCTCCAAGACCTGCAAAAGCAGGGATCGATTTTTTTACCTTCACGGCATATGTTTGCATCAAAGCTTCTAAAGACTCAGAAGATGTTGCTTTTAAAAGTGCTTCGTAAGCTTTATATATTGTATTTTGCTGTGTGTCACAGGCAAAATCTCCGATGATCTCAAACTCTTTTGAATCTTTTGCGATAAAAGAGAGTTCATCATAAAGATTTTGCACTTTCATAAAACGTGAGACAATCTCATGGTACACACCTCTTGTGCCTGTAATTTTTAAAAAAACATTTACTTTGGCATACGCTTTATACACTTTCATAGATCTTACTTCTTAAGTATTTTACTTAGAGTGCTCAGATCACTCAATGCAACCTCTTTGGAAGCCGCTATATTGGAGTCTTTCACATCTTCTAAAAGTTCACTTCTGACTATTGAGATATTTGATGGTGCATCGATGCCGAGCTTAACGACACCTTTGTCAATCGATATAACCTTTATGGTGATATCATCTCCAATAACAATAGACTCTTCTAATTTTCGAGCTAATACTAACATGTATATATCCTACCCAGTTCATATGTAACTGTTTGATTTTGAATATTTATAATTGAAATATTATCACCGTTATCCAGCCAATAATACCCGTCATTTTTCTCTTTTAGATCTTCTATAGCAAGAACTCTTCCATATTTGAGATTGTCCCTATCCCCTGTATAAAAATTTTGAGGGATATTTAAAGAGCTTTTTATATCCAAAGCCTCTTCATTATTATAGCGAAACTGCCCTTCACTGAGCCTCTCCAAAGCACTCAAGCTTCCACACTCCACACCAAGTCTCTGAGCGAGCATATATCCTAAAGAGCGAATATATGTTCCTTCTGAAACAGTTACCTCAAATGTTATGAACGGATGGCAATAACTCAGAAGTTTGATATCATAAACGCTAGAGTGTATAGTGTTGAGTGTGAACTCTTTTCCTGCTCTAGCAAGATCATATGCCCGCTGTCCGTTAATGCGTTTGGCACTGAAAATAGGAGGCTCGTACTCCAGCTCCCCCTCCAACGAGTGCAACACTTCTAAAACTCTTTGCTCGCTAAAGCCTTGCAAGATATGCACTTTTTCTATCATCTCGGTATCTAAAGAGTCACTACATGCACCAAGCCATAAGGTCGCTCTATAGGTTTTTGGCGTTTTGTTTAAAAAACGAAACAGTTTCGTATGTGAACCCATCCCTATAAGCAACACCCCTTTTGCAAAAGGATCAAGCGTACCCGAGAAACCTGCTTTTTTTGTTTTGTATTTTCTTTTTAACTGTGAGAGAAAGAGGTTCGAGCCGATACCCGATGGTTTATATGCTACAAAAAGTCTGTTCATAGTCTCTCAACGAAAGATGCAAGTATATCTCGTTTTGTACCTGCAAAATTTATACTGAGCTTAAACTCTCTGCCCGATTTACTTACACCCGTCACACGCCCTGTTCCAAAGATTTTATGACGTACAAGATCACCTTTTTTGTACGATGTGTTCTTCTCAAGTTTCAGCGAACCTTCACAAAGACCTGCTTCGTTAAAAAAGCGGCTTTTTTGCAGATCACTTCTGCGACCTTTGTAAAATCTGCTTGCTGCGTGTGAAAGTGTCAAAGATTCTTTGGCTCGCGTAAAAGAGACATACCCGAGTCGGCGCTCCTCTTCAAGGTCACTTCCATCACCCACAAGTGGCAAAAAGCCCTCTTCCATACCGATGATAAATATATGATCAAACTCCAATCCCTTGGAAGCGTGAATACTCATCATATAGATGCACTCACCTTCAATCTGATCCTGTTCACTTTGCAGTGTCAACTCGTTTAAAAACTCATCTATAGAAGCTTCAGGCTTATTTTTAACAAAATCACGAAAAAGTCCGTAAAACTCATCCATATTGAGCACTCTTTCAGCCTCATCCTGCATCCCTTTATAGATATCTTTGAGATGAAAAGTATCTTCCAAAACATCTATAAACGTATAGGTTGACTCCCGTGAAACTCTGGCAACCTCTTGTATATCTTTGATAAAATTTTTAAGGGTTTTCGCATTTTTCTTTCTCACAAGCGCTTCAAGCTCTGTGTGGGGCACATTTGTAATATACTCAAATAGAGAGCTACTCTTTGCATGTGCCGCAAGCTCAATTTTCTCTATGCTGGCTTTGCCCAAACCACGCTTTGGCTTGTTGACAATACGTTTAAATGAGAAGTCATCATGAAAATTGGTGATCACACGAATATAACTTATAAGATCTTTGATCTCTGCTCTGTCGTAAAAGCGAAGCCCCCCTACGAGTTTGTAAGCGACCCCTGCACGGTTGAGTCCCTCTTCTATGGAACGGCTTAAAACATTCACACGATAAAGCACTGCTATGTTGTTTGCAGGCACTCCGGAGTCTAGAAGCTTTGTAACTTTTTGAGCGATCTTTCTTGCTTCTTCGTTCTCATCATTGGAATTTAAGATGGTGACATCATCACCACTTCCACGTGTTGCAATAAGCTTTTTTCCAAGACGTGAACGGTTATGTTCTATAAGTGCATTGGCTACTTTTAAAATAGGTTCACGTGAACGGTAGTTATTTTCAAGTTTAAAAACATTTGCACCCTTAAAATCACTGTCAAATTCCATAATATTTCGTATATGTGC
>JALUKO010000377.1 GCA_027056525.1 Helicobacteraceae bacterium
TCATAAGATGCTTCAAACTTGTTTGGATCGACCTCGAACATTCGAAATATTTCATCGCTCCATACCAATTGGTTTGCTTGTATATCTAATATCCAAGAACCTATGTGAGCCACTCTTTCAACATTGTGAAGCATTTTTTCAATCAAATCGGGGGAAAGCCTGTTTTGCATTTTATCTCCTAAAATCCATTTACTCTATACTCTCTTTTGGTTCACCGAGATAATAACCCTGTGCATACTCGATCCCTATCTCTTTTACTATCTCATAAACAGCTTTTGAGTGTACAAACTCTGCCACGATTTTTATACCTTTTTCCTGTGCATAGCGTTGAATGGTTTCAACAACTATTTTGGACTCATGACATACATCGAGATTTTTTATATAGATGCCGTCTATCTTTAAAACTTCTACAGTTAAGTTTTTTAGTTGTGAAAAGTTTGAGCATTTCGTTCCAAAATCATCTATAACTATCTCTAAACCCAAACTATGTAGTCTGTTTATCCTGTCTTTTGAATATGTAAATTCACTTACAGAACTGTATTCCAGAATCTCTAAAGACAAAAGAGAACGATCGACATTGTAATAGTTCAAAGTTGACTCAACAAAAGAGAAAAGATGTGGATGGTTGATCTCAATATCACCGATATTGACACTCACATGGACAGAAAATTTGCGAATTACTTTACAAGCCTCTTCAAACATATGCTTAAAGATATCATACAACTGCCCACTGTCCTGTGCAGCTTCCAAGAAAAAATGGGGTGTATAGATTTTGTTGTTATGCTTGAGTCGTACAAGCATTTCATACTTAAAAATCTCATGAGTATTTACATTATAGATCGGCTGATAATAAGGGATGATATTGCCTGTTTGTAAGGCTTCCTTGATCAATGCACCCCAGTACTGTGTCTGCTCAATCCGTTTTATGATCTGAAGATCATCATTATAAAACTGTACATGATTCTTACCAAATCTTTTTGCTTCATTGAGTGCCAACTCTGCTTTTTGAATGATGTTCTTACCACCTTGGTATGCCACACCTATGGTTGTGTCGATCGTTTTATCAAAATTATCGGTGATGATATGTAAAGCTGCTATATCTTTTTTAATCTCCATCACCACCTCTTGTGCTTTTTTTGGCAAAATACTTGGTAAGAGTATGGCAAAAATATCGGCTTCAAGATGATAAACATCGTATTTGGATGAGTACATAGAAAATAAAAATGCACCAAGCTCTTCTAAAATAATATCTCCCGCCTCAAAACCGTTTGTTTCATTGATAGCACTAAAAGCAACAATATCAATAAGGACTAAAATCTCATCTACTTTTGAGAGAAGATCTTCGTTGAGCTTAATTCTATTTGGAAGTTTTGTCAGTGGGTTCGTGACCATTTGCTTATATGCATCTTCATACTTTTGCTTGAGGTCACATAACTGTATATACTGCTTGAGTGAAGTCCTTATAGTTGTGTAAAGTTTCTCAACTGTCAGTTCCGTTTTTTCTTTATAATCATCTATATCATATCTCTCTATTACGCTCATAGCAGGTGCTTCACCGGGTTGTCCTGTTCTTATTATGAGACGTATGAGATGATTTTGAAGATCATCGCGTATATAATCTACAAGCTTTAAACCTGCATTGGAACTCTCCATAATAACATCTATAAGAGCCAAGGCAATATCTTTGTTTGTCTCTAGCACACCTTTAGCATCATCAGCACTGAATGCATGTAAAACTTCAAAACTATACGCTTTAAAATTCATGGACTCTATAACTGTTTGCGTGAGAGTATGTACTGATTCATCATCATCTACAATCAGTAACTTATATATTTTTTTCACTTCCGTTTCATCATATTTTGAATACTGTGCGAAGCTCAAGTTTGCCATTATACA
>JALUKO010000378.1 GCA_027056525.1 Helicobacteraceae bacterium
TAGCATATGCGTTTAGTTTCGCAGTACGCATGATATGGGTCTATCAATTTCAAGGCAATCCTAATTTTTATTGGAATGATCAACTTATGATTAATACCAATGATGGTTACACGTGGGCAGCAGGAGCGCAGCATGTGCTGTATGGTATGCATGAACACAATGCAGGTATACGAGATATGTGGGGGAATGCCACTATCTTCTTTACGGTGCTTTTTACGAAAATAACACCTTTTTCTTTTGAAACTATTATTTTATATATGCCAACGGTTGTTTCTTCTTTGGTGGTTATTCCTATTATTCTAATAGCAAGATTATACAGTCAGTCTTTTTGGGGATTCTTTGCAGCATTACTTGGTTCTATTGCTTGGAGTTACTATAACCGTACAATGACTGGGTACTATGATACAGATATGTTTTCCGCAATGGCGCCTATGTTTATATTGTACTTTTTAATGAAAAGTACAATGGATTTTACGCCTAGGTCTGCACTTTATGCTGCTATAGCTATAGCACTTTATCCATTCTTATATGATGCTGGTCAGTCTATAGTCTATGCTATGGGAATTATGTATGCTGTGTATATGATGTTTTATCATAGAGAGGAAAAAACAACATATATATCAATGGTTTTGGTATTTCTTGCTTTGGTACCATTCCCGTTATTAGCACCATATAGTTATTTGGCGAAAATATTTATGCTCCTTGGGGTATATTTCTTTTTGATACGAGTCTCGGTAGAACAGAAAAAGTTAATGATTATGTCGTTAGCCTTGTTAATTCTTTTTATGTATTTTGGTAATGTTTTTAATTTAATTCTTAGTAAAACAATGGGGTATGTGACGACAGGCACTGCAAGTGAAGGTTTACATTTTTATGGGGTCAAGCAAACCATACGTGAAGCAGGACAAATACCTTTCCAAACTTTTGCCAATCGTATTTCTGGATCACAGATGGGTGTTATTATTTCTTTGATTGGGTATATTGTGTTGGTTTTAAAACACAGAGCCTTTATATTAGCATTGCCTCTTGTAGGCATAGGGATGTTTGCTTTAGTTGGGGGGTTACGGTTTACAGTGTATGCTGTTCCTATTGCCGCGATGTCTGCTATATATCTCTTTCACGTTTTTATGCAAATCATCTCTGATAAAAAGAGTATGTATATTTTGGGTATGAGTATATTTACTGCTTTAATGGTTTACCCAAATATCACACATATTATTGGATATAAAGTCCCAACGGTACTCAATAAAGCCGAAGTGAGTGACTTAGTTAAATTAAATAGTATTTCAGATAGTAAAGATTATACATTGACATGGTGGGACTATGGGTATCCTATTTGGTTTTATTCAGACACCAATACGATTATTGATGGAGGGAAACATCAAAATGATAATTTTATTATCTCAAAGATAATGACAACACCTTCTGCTGATTTAGCAGTCAATTTAAGTCGTTTAGCAGTGGAAACGTATGTAGACTCAAATTATACAACCATCGCCAATACTATCTTTAAAAATAAAACCAAAGAGCAACTTGACCCGAACTTACTTTTGTCAGAATTAGAAGATGAATCTTATGGACTTCCTGAAAAAACGAGAGATATCTTTTTGTATCTTCCCTATAGAATGTTAAACATATTCCCTACTGTGGCTATCTTTGGAAACTTAGACCTTACTACGGGTAAGGCTGAACGAAAGATTATTTTTTATCCTACGCAAGCTACAAGTAGTGAGAATGGTATTCTTTCTTTTCGTAATGGGATTGTATTTGACTCGAAAAAAGGGCAAGTTAAAATAGGGAGAGATAGTAAAAATATAAAATATTTCATCTCGGCTCAAAATACAAAAAAGGGAAAAATACAGATACAGTCACAACTTTACCATGCAGATGGAGAC
>JALUKO010000379.1 GCA_027056525.1 Helicobacteraceae bacterium
ATTAGCGCGTAAATATCACCCTGATGTCAACAAGGATCCTCAAGCAGAGGAGAAGTTTAAAGAGATTAACGCTGCTTATGAGATTTTGAGTGACAAAGAGAAAAAAACTCAGTATGATCAGTTTGGTGACTCCATGTTTGGCGGTCAAAACTTCCATGATTTTACAAGAAGTCAAGGTTCTAATGTGGATCTTGATGAGATACTAAGACAGATGTTCTCCGGTGGTGGTGGATTTAGCGGCGGTTTTGGTGGTTCTTCATCGGGATTTGGCAGCTCTGGATTTGGGGGAGGTTTTCAGCAGCAGTACCAAGAGCCGAACTTGGATATTGAAACAAATGTGACTATCCCTTTTAGTGTTGCCATCTTGGGTGGTTCTCACTCTGTATCGGTCAATGGTGAACGCTTTGATATTAAGATTCCAGCCGGTGTGAAAACAGGCGAAAAGATGCGTGTCAAAGGGAAAGGTCATGCACAAAACGGCAGAGCAGGTGATCTTTTCTTAAAAATCACGGTAGCACAAAGCCCAGAGTATGAAAGAGAAGGGGATGATCTTGTTAAGACTATAGATGTTCCTCTCTATGCTGCTTTGTTTGGAGAGAAGATATCTGTACAGACTTTAGAAAAAGAGATCAAACTTAAAATACCTCAAAATACGAAAAACGGCCAACGTTTTCGTGTCAAAGAGATGGGTGCAATGAATAGAAAAACAAAACAAAGAGGTGATCTGTATTTAAAAGCAAATATTGTTTTACCAAAAGTTGAGGATCTGGATAAAGATCTTATAGAAGCAATGAAAGAAAAACTACCAAAAACAATTTAGGAGATAGAAGATGCATCATTATGACGAACCGGTATATCTTATCAGTATTGTTGCGAAAATTTTGGATATACATCCGCAGACACTAAGGCAGTATGAGAGAGAAAACCTTATATGTCCTTCACGCTCAAACGGAAGAATCCGCTTGTACTCTCAAAGAGACATAGACAAGATCAAACTTATTTTGAGATTGACGCGTGAACTGGGTGTGAACCTTGCGGGAGTGGATATTATACTACGTTTAAAAGAGGATGTGGACAAGATGGAGCAAGAGGTTGCAGAACTCAGACATGAAGTTCTCAAAGCAAAAAACACCCACTCTGTTGCACCTGAAAAGGCACTTGTTAGAAAGAAAAGTCTTTATGAGATGATTGTATTTGAAGAGTAGTTTTTCTACTCTTTGAGTCTTATGATATTTGCTCCGACACCTTCGAGTTTTTTCTCCAAAGCATCATACCCACGATCAAGATGATAGATACGGTGTATATCTGTCTCTCCATCGGCAACGAGAGCTGCAAGTACAAGAGCACTTGAAGCACGTAAGTCTGTTGCCATGACATCGGTACCTCCAAGCTTTGTTTTACCCTTTACAGTTGCCACATTGCCATTGAGTGTGATATCTGCGCCCATACGCTGAAGCTCACTTACGTGCATAAATCTGTTCTCAAAAAGACGCTCTTCTATGATAGAAACACCGTTTGCCTGTGTAGCAAGTGCTAAAAACTGTGCTTGCATATCGGTAGGAAATGCAGGGTATTCCTGAGTGATAATGCTTACAGGTTGAAGCTCACTTGTCGGGTGGATAGTGATGGAATCTTGTGTAACGCTAAAGCTGCATCCCATCTCTTCGAGTTTTGCGATCACCGAGTCAAGATGAGCAGCATTGACATCTGTGAGTGTAAGTTCAGAGTTTGTAATAGCTCCGGCGCACAGATAGGTTCCCGCTTCTATACGGTCGGGGATAACAGAAAACTCCTCGATGACTAAAAGCTCTCCGTCTGTTCCTGTAATATGAAGCACGGCAGTGCCGATCCCCTCAATACAAACACCACTTTTGTTTAAGATCTCGC
>JALUKO010000380.1 GCA_027056525.1 Helicobacteraceae bacterium
GCAGCAGATAAATCCTAGCTGAGGATCTGGTTGTCTGAAAAATTCTGCAGTGAACCTTGCCACTCCATATAAAATAAGATAGAGAGAGATCAGCTCTCCGTGAAAAGTTTTTCTTTTTCGATAAAGATAGAGAATGAGAAAAACAACCGGTCCTTCAAGTACTGCTTCATACAGCTGGGAAGGGTGGCGCAGCACACCGTCTACATAGATACCCCACGGTACCTCCGTCACACGACCGACAAGCTCCTGGTTGAAAAAATTTCCTATTCGTCCAAATACATATCCGGCAGGGATGGCGATGGCGGCGATGTCAAGCAAAAACCACTGGTTGATTTTGTATTTTCTGGAAAAGAGCGTGGAGGCAATCAAAAACCCCAGCAGGGCACCGTGAAAACTCATGCCGCGGATACCGATGAACTTTCCGTCATGAAAAGGGTTAAATATCTGCCACGGGTGTGTCAGGTAATAGGTCGTGTTAGGATCGTAAAAGAGGATATAGCCTATTCTCGCACCCAGTATGACGCCGACTTCAATCCAGATGATATAGTTGTCCAGCATCTCCTGTGAAACAGGAAGATTGTCTTTCTTGACAATCCACTTTGCTGTGGCGATACCTACTAACAGGGCAAGTACATACATGATGCCGTACCAGTGTACCTGAATAGCACCGAGTTTAAAGGCAACAGGGTTGAAGTGCTCGTAGATGTGGTTCCAGAATTCCATTATTTAAGTGCCTCCGCAATAAGTTCAAGCGGATTTTTAAAGATGATGGTATCGTTACCACTGTTGTTAAGTGATTCGCTGATCTGCACGCGACACGCGCTGCACTCTGCCGAAACATAGGTCGCTTTTGTCTCTTTGATCATCGCCGCTTTGGGTTTGCCCGCGAGTTTTGCCAGATGAAACTTTTCTGTCTGCATCGTGACACCGCCAAAGCCGCAGCAGCGGTTGGGGTCGCTCATCTCCTGCATAGGATAGTTTGCAGAGAGCAGGTTTCTCGGCTCCTGCCAGATACCCTGAACTTTTCGGGCGTGGCAGGGGTCGTGGTAGGTGACAATTTCGTCAAACTGTTTGCCTTTTGCTTTGAGCAGTTCGGGGAGGTTGGTATTGTCATGAAGCCATTGTGTCGCCATGAATATCTTTTGTGTCACTTTTCTGGCTCTCTCCTCCCACTCCGGCATGTCGTGGTTTTTAAAGAAAATTTCCCAGTCGTGCTTGACCATCGCCGAGCAGGTGGCTTCGGGGATCAGCATGGCATCGTAGTCGTCCATAAAGGTCTCGAAGTATTCGATATTTTTCTTGGTCATACGTTCCACAGAGTCTGTCGCTCCTGTAAAATAGGCGGGTGCACCGCAACACTGCTGCTCTTTGGGAATGAAGACTTCGATATTGAGTTTTTCGAGAATCTCTACCAGACTTTTCCCGATCCCTTCATAGTTGTAGTTCCCCAGACAGCCTATAAATATGGCTACTTTCAGTTTTTTCTTCTGCGGTTCGGATGCGGGAATATGCTCGGGGTAGCTGTTCAGAAAGCTTGTCTTCATCATGGACGGAATGAGTCTGCCTTTTTTCATCATCGGCAGTGAAAAACGCGCTTTGAGACCTCTTCCTTTGGGATCTTCCGCCAGTGCACAGGTTTTGAACATAAAGCCAAACTTCATGACAATATCCATCACCTTTCGGTGTTCCAGAAAGTAAAAGGCGATGCGCTTGAACCATGCGATACCGAACTTTTCGGCAATATCCGCACGCACCTCTTCGATGACCATATCTGTCGGCAGTGAGTTGGGGCAGACATCGACACAGTTGGTACACAAAAAACAGCTTTCAAAAATATTTTTGGCAGTTTTGTCCAGCGGGAGATTGCCCGCCTGATACTGTCCCAGA
>JALUKO010000381.1 GCA_027056525.1 Helicobacteraceae bacterium
CTACCTGTGAAAAAGTCATCGCCATAGCCGCTTCGACCGGGCTGTACGAACCGGTTGCATTGCCCTCTTCACTGAACTTGACACGATTGACATGAAACTCGGGAACGGAAGCCAGACCGCTTGTCAAATAGTTGCTGTTATTAACATCCAGCTGTAGATCGAACCGTTTTGTATCCGGATTGTAGATGAGGAAATTACTGCGTATCGCTTCACGGATGGTACCCATATTGAGCGGTGAAATCGTTTCGTTGCTCTCACTGGCTTCATACTTCGCCAGCCAAAATCCGCTCTCGTCCACGCCGTCGCCGTCTACATCGAATCCGCCGGGGATATAAACATAATTTTGCGCAATCATATCTCTGCCTTCCCGGGTTTCGTAAATCCATTTTACTTTTTCTCCGGAAGGCGCTATTTTGTGTCCGTTGTTATCGTAGAGTGTGCTTCTGTCTTCTCCGCACCCGCTGTAAAAAAGTATACCCGCGACCCATAGAGAAAAACTGAGATATCTGTTCATGAACCAATCCTTACTGATGTATTACCGCTTCAATACGACGATTGAGCGCCCGCCCCTCTTTTGTCTCATTATTTGCAATAGGATTGAGAGGACCTTTTCCTACCGCTTTGATACGTTTTGGTGAAATTCCCAGAGAAATCAATGCTTTTCTGACAGCATTTGCACGCTGTCTTGAAAGCACCATATTTTTACTAAAGTAACCGCTGCTATCAGTATAACCTTCAATTGTGACCGTCACATGCGACATTCTTTCAAGATACTGCGCAAATTTTCGAATCTCCTGTACCGAACCTGCCGCAAGATTTGCAGAGTCACTTTTAAAGTGTACCTCCAGGCGCTTTTTGATACCACACCCCGCTTTGTTCACCAAAAAACCTTTTGGCGTATTGGGGCATCTGTCCAGACTGTCTACCACCCCGTCATGGTCACTGTCTATTTTGACAATCTTTTTCGGCGCCTTCGGCACAACCGCTTTGACTATTTTCTTTTTGGGAGGAATCGGACAACCGTCAGGATTGACTTTGACACCCGGCGGTGTGTTGGGACACAAGTCCTCTGCATTCAGCACACCGTCATGATCCTGGTCAGGCACCTCTTTTTCAATATGAAAAGGCATCGACAAACCGATCAGCAACGCAAACTCATCTTTTTCGTCATTTCTGTTTTTGTCAAATATATGAATAGCCCTGGTCTCCGCAACGATGCTGAAATTGTTATTTACAGGAACCTTCAACCCCGCTCCTACTTCTCCATACGCCTGGTTTTCAAAACCTCTTCGCGATCCGTTGACATACTCAAACCCCAACCCCGCAAAAGCATAAGGATCAACATAGTATTGATCACTCAGTTCCAATTCATACTGCCCCGCAAAGGCAAGTTGCCAGAGAGACTTAACCGTACCGGGATTTTCATCGACATTGACATAAGTAAAATCGATACGCGGTTTGATATAATACCCCAGATCGGCAGTACCGTCAATGGCAAACGTACCCTTGTTGAAATCAGATCCGTTATCATTTTTGAGTGCTGTCAACCCTGTTTTCATGGAGAGGTCAAAATTGATCGCTTCTGCGGAAGAAACAGTGTGCAGTACAAGCAGAGCCAAAGACGAGAAGAGAATTTTTTTCATAGGGTTGTTCCTTCGGAATAAAATGATAAGAATTTTATCACGTTTTATCCAGAAGTAAATTATTTTATGATTTATAAATCTTCTCTAAGATATGTGTAATTATTTTAAAGGGCAACTCTAATAATAGGTAATATCCACAACATCTCTAGCTTTTGTCTAGGCAAGGCACTCTTTTGAAAGCCTAGCCTTAGCTAAGGTGAAAAAGAGTAACGCAGTATAGGCGAAAGCTAGTGATGCCCGAAG
>JALUKO010000382.1 GCA_027056525.1 Helicobacteraceae bacterium
CAGACTTCTCAAAATCACCACCATCGTGATCATTTTTATTTTACTGCTTCAAACGTGGGGCTATGATATACGCGGACTTTTGGCTTCACTGGGTCTTGTCGGTATGGCGATCGCCCTTGCGGCGAAAGACACAGCGCGACACCTTTTTGGCTCTATCATGATCTTTACAGACTCCCCTTTTAAAGTGGGTGACTGGATCAAAACCCCTGATGTGGAAGGAACCATTGAAGATATAGGGATGCGCTCTACAAGGGTAAGAACCTTTGCTCAGGCTCTTGTCTCCGTTCCAAACGGCAACCTTGCCGACAGTGCCATACTCAACTGGTCAAAAATGGACAGAAGACGGATCAAAATGACACTTGGACTCACCTATGCCACCACATCTTCTCAGATGCAAAATATCCTCAAAGAGATACGAGAACTCTTGCATAATGACGAGGATATCCACCAACAAACTATCTATGTGTACTTTAGCTCTTTTAATGAGAGCTCTTTGGATATCTTTTGCTACTTCTTTACAAAAACGATCAAATGGGGTGAGTATATGGCTGTAAGAGAGAGAATATATTTGGAGTTTATGCGTATCGTAGAGGAAAATGGTGCATCATTTGCATTTCCTTCCCAATCTATCTATATTGAAGAGAACAACATGCAACAAAAGGATGACCTTGTATAAAAGTATTGTTATAGCGCTTATTATCGCATTGTTTGCGGGGTGTAGCGCGCCAAAACCACAAACAAAACCTCTATGGTTTACAAATCCTCCCAAAGACTTTAGGTGTTACTACAGTGTCGGTGAAGCCGATAGTGCAAACAAAGCAAAAAACATTGCTCTTTTTGCCCTAAGAAACAAGCTTAACAAGGAGCTGAACGAAAATTTTACATCTGTAAATCATCCCCTTGCACAGATAGATCAACACAGAAAAAACGAGATCATTGCACACAATGAGCACCTCACAAAAACTTTTCCGGCTCGAGGCATAAAAGTTGTCAATTCAGAAGTTTACAAAGGCAAAACCCTTGTTTTGATCTGCCTGCCAAAAAAAGAACTCTTTGAGTATCTCCAAAAGAGATCAAAGGCAATATTTGAAGATGATAAAAAAATCTTTGAAAGCTCACAGAAGCTTATCGCCATTAAGCAATTTATGGCTATAAAACCACTTCTCAAAGATTATGCAAACATTGCTTCTTTTACTCAATTCAAACACAATACACTCTCAAGCTATGAGGTTTCTGCAGAGTTTCGTTACCTGAAAAATCTCAATGACACCTATGAAAAACTCAAAAAGAGCATAAGTTTTTATGTACTTGGTGATGCAAATTCCAGAATTTTCACTCAGGTGATCAAACAAAGCATACAAGAGGAGGGCTTAAGTATCAGCAAAACACCGCTAAGCAAAGACTCTTTGAAACTTATTGTCAGCTCAAATACTACAAACTCCCAAGATTACTCCTTTAACAAATCAAGCTCTTTGGTACACTTTAGAACATATGACATGCAAAAAAAACAGATTGCTTTCAAACAGCATACATTTGTAGGCAAATCGCGAAAAAGTTATGCGGATGCAAAAGAGCAGGCAGCGCTACATATGTATGCAAAAACAAAAAAGTTCGGAGTTTTTCAATTTTTAGGGCTCTAGCAATAGAAATAAACGCATAGTTAATAAATATTACTTAAGATATAAGCTAGTATAATTAATGTAATTATTATAAGGAGATCAAAAATGATCAAATTTATTTCTTCTATCGCTTTAGCAGGTTTAATCACGGCAACAATAACAGGATGTGGTGCACAGGCACCAAAGCCTAAAGAAGATGCGGACTTTCGTTGTAAACAAGAAAATGTACTTGCCCCGAAATGGACATGTGTTCCATTTGTAG
>JALUKO010000383.1 GCA_027056525.1 Helicobacteraceae bacterium
TCTCTAAACATCGAAATACCCAACATATCTACAATAAATATATTTGCTCCATATATCTTTAACTGGTAGGCTGACTGATACGCAACAACAACACCAATCAAAAAACTTGTGAGCATGATGATACCCAAAGCCTTGATGGCACTCTCGTTGAGTTCAAAAGCTATCTCTTTATAACGAATATTTTTTATTGATCTCAAATAATGAAACTTCGTTGCAAACAACTCACCTATGAAAGCCATAAATGCTAAAAAACCTCTGTAATTATTGTAGCTGTTTTGCCCTAGTGTCTCAAGAAATGTTCTTTTTTTTCTATGTGGGATCTGCGTATATTTTTTACGCTCCTGTTTTACAAGTTCCAAGGTCTCTTGTATCTCTTTATTGCTGCACAGCAGCGTTACATTGTGGTTTTTGTATCTTTTATAGAGTGCATTGATAAAAATAGAGGAAGCGGTATCTAAATATGTCAGTTGTTCAAGGTTGATCTCTATATTTTTTACACAAGAGATATCAATATCTTTCAACTTCGTTTCAAAAGTAGAGATATCATACAAAGAAAACTCTCCATTAAATTCTAAGGAGAGTTTATCATCTGTATAATTGAGCTGTAGTGTAGAATGGTTCATATGAGTGAAATTAAAAATCTCTCTCTAATAATTTGTTTACTTTTAAGATGGTCAATATCCTGTCATCTTGTTTTCCGACACCATCGATCATAGAATCATCACCTGCCATGGTATCAGGAGCCGGACCGATATCACTCTTTTTGATCCTTATCGCCATTGTAAGTCTGTCTATAACAAAACCTGCAACCTCACCACCCTGTTTGAGCACAAAAAATCTTGTTTCTTCATTGTGTTTTTTTGCTCCTAGGCCAAACTTTAAACGAAGATCAATAAGAGGTATCACTGAACCACGAAGGTTAAAAACACCAAGAACATAAGCCGGGGTTTGAGGGACTCTTGTCCATCTGATAGGTTTTATGATCTCTTGTATCGTCAAGATAGGAACAGCATACTCCTCCTCACCTATTATAAATCCTACGAGTTGTACTATATCATCTGAATGCTCTATTGCCAGATTTTGTTGCTCACTCTGCTTGTCAATAATTTGTTTTAATTTATCACTCATTATAAGAACTCCGATTTAAAGTTTATATTTCTTTGTACCACGCTTGAGAGATAGTCTCCCGAGTAAGGTTTTGTTATATACTCAACCATTCCAGATTCAACACCACGCATTCTGTCAGATTTACCTGTTCTAGAAGTTACCGCAATAAGAGGCAGATTTTTGTATCTGTTATATTTTTTAATCTCATTGGCCAAAGTATATCCATCCATTCTTGGCATCTCGATATCTATAAGCATAGCATCAAAATTATGTTCACCCTGTTTTAGTATATTGAGTGCTTCTTGCCCGTCACTTGCCTCGACAAGATTGATCCCGAGTGGTTCCAATGCTTTGCGCATGATCATTCTATCTGTTTTAGAATCATCAACAATCATGACTGTATAATCATCTGCTTTTGTTTTTTCGTGAGAATGTTCCTCTTGTGACGCGTTGTCTGTCATTGCCGTAGATTTGACACCTTTTGCCATCTGCATAAGAGCTACAACATCAACAATAAGAGTTACACCGCCATCTCCACGGATAGTAGCCCCGGCAACCCCTTCAATACCTTTGAGGTAATCACCCAGAGATTTAATAACGATCTCTTCTTGACCGACAAGTGAATCAACAATAAGTCCAAGCTTACTTGCACCAAGACCAAGTACAACAACATACGCATGTTCACTTGAATCCAGTATACGCTCAACCTCAAAGATATCACCTATATGAACCAAAGAGAGAACCTCATCGCGAAGTCTCATTACAGAACGGTTTTCTACAGTGTAAATCTCATCTCTTGAGATACGAACAGTCTCAAGTACAGAAGCAAGAGGGATCGCATAATGCTCCTCTTGAACACCAACAAGTAATGCCTGAATGATCGCCAAAGTAAGAGGGATCTTAAGCTTCAAAGAGGTACCCACTCCAAGTTCACTCTCTATATCTATGATGCCGTTGAGTTTTTCAATGTTTGTTTTTACAACATCCATACCGACACCGCGACCACTCACATTGGTAACCGCTGCAGCTGTGGAGAAGCCCGGCTTAAAGATAAGTCCAAACGCCTCTTTGTCGCTCATCGTATCCGCTTCTTTTTCAGTGATGATACCTTTTTCAAGAGACTTGTTTTTCAACATATCTACATCTAAGCCTTTTCCGTCATCATCTATCTGAATAACAATGGCATTACCCTCATTGTAAGCTTTTAGCGATATTGTTCCTGTTTCCGGTTTCCCTTTTGCAAGACGCTCATCAGGCATCTCAATTCCATGATCACATGAGTTTCTAATAATATGAACAAGGGGATCACCAATCTCCTCAACAATAGACTTATCAAGCTCTGTCTCCTCACCCGATATTACCAACTCTATTTTTTTATCAAGTTCACGTGAAAGATCTCTAATCATACGCGGGAACTTGTTAAATACCTTACCGATTGGAAGCATTCTTGTCTTCATAACGGCAATTTGCAGATCTGTGGTTACAAGTGAAACTATCGAAACAACCTGATTGAGCTCTTCTAAAAACTCCTCCCCTTCATAACGCTCTTCCACATCATCATTTATCTTAATAAGTCTGTTTTTGGCAAGAACGAGTTCCCCTATAAGGTTCATAAGATGATCAAGTCTTTTAACATCCACACGAATAGTTTGCTCAACCGCTGCCGGTGCTCTTTTTGCCGGAGCTGCTGCTTTTACATCACTTTTTACAGGCTCCTCTTTTTTAACAGGTGCGGGAGTAGGCGTTAGGGGAACCGGCTTTGATTCAGCTTCCACTTCCTCTTTTGGTTCCTCTTGTTCCTGTGCAACTTCATCCGGTGAAGGTGGTGGAGCCGGTACACTCTCCCCTGCTGCGATTTTAGCTTCACGCTTGGCTTTGTCTTCTTCTTGTCTTTGTTGTAGAAGCCTTTCAATTTCTGCTTCTATCTCATCCGGATCCATATTTTCATAATCCGGTTCATCTTCATCTTCTGTAAGCTCTTCTTCTACAACACTCTCTTGTTCTATTGGAGCATCTGAAACAGGTGTTTGCACCTCACCTGTTCCACCACTTACCTTGTCAAGTCTGGCAACACATGCTGAGACGTCTATGCCTGAATCTTCACTTGTATCACGGATCTTTTCTAAGAGTGTTTTCATAAGATCAACTGATTCTAAGATAACATCCATGATATCGGGAGTGATTACAAGCTCACCATGTCGTGCTTTGTTAAGCACATCTTCCATATGATGTGTCAGGTGTGTTAAAACATCAAAATTCAAAAATGAAGAAGCACCTTTTACAGTATGTGCAACACGAAATATTCCATTTAAAAGCTCTAAGTCTTCAGGGTTTGACTCCAACTCAACCAGATCTTCATCCAATTTTTCAACAAGTTCAAACGATTCAACTAAAAAATCTTGCAGTATCTCTTGAAATTCATCCATATTTACACTCCTATTTCATATGTGCACGAACAACACGTGCTACTTCGTCATAAAAAGAATTTGCCTGAAACTTAACTAGGTAGGCTTCACCTCCGGCTTCTTTACCTCTATTTTCACTAAAGTGATCACTTATGGATGAGTTGAAGATGATCGGTATATTGTCATAACGACTATCATCTTTAACATTTGCGGCAAAATGAAATCCGTCCATCCGTGGCATCTCAACATCAGATATGATAATTTTCAGTTGATTTGATATGTTCTTACCATATGTAGCGTAAAGTTCATTTAATTTTTCCAGACCATCTTCACCATCAATCGCTTCTACAACACTAAAGCCCATTTTGATCAGCGCTTCTTTGACAATTTTTCTTGCTGTAGAACTGTCATCAAGCACAAGTGCATACCCTGAAAAACTCTCCAGTTCCTGAGGAATGTTATCAACATCAGGTTCATACAGCCCAAGATCTTGGACAACACTCTCAAGATCTAAAATAAGTAAGACACTGTCTCCCTCTATTTTAGTGACACCGGTGATTTTACTGCCATCCAAACTTCCCGAACCACTTACAAAAGTAGCTGGCTCAATATCACTCCAGCTGATACGTCTGATCCGTTTTGCCTCATGTACAATAAAGCCGATCAGAACATTGTTGAACTCCGTAATGATGACTCTTGAGTTTTTTTCAGCATTTTCGGGTTGCTGAATTCCCATCCATTTTGCCAGGTTCACCACAGGTATCACCACACTTCTCAGATCAAATATACCCTCAATGAACTCAGGCGTACCGGGCAGTTCTGTCAAGGAAGGCACACGAATGATCTCACGAACCTTCGATACGTTTATACCGTAGATCCCCTCATACACTTCGCCCTCTTCCTCTTTTAAAATGCGAAAATCAACGAGCTCCATCTCATTAGAACCTACTTTTAGCGAATTATCTAAATGCATAGTTTTATCTCTCCTTAGAGAATATTTTCTCTTCTAATAACTCTGTTTGTGATAATTTTACTATAAAATATCTTTGATTGCACGCAAAAGCACCTAAGTTGATATAGGTAAATTGATCAAATTTAAACGACTTATTTTGGTGAAAGTGTCCTTCTATAAAGTAATCACAGCTATATTTATTTGCAAGTCTGGTATATATAAACTTCTCAAACCCCACAAAATCTTTACAATCATCTTTTTTGCTCAAGTAACTATCTAGCTTTTTAAAAAGTTTATGTCCTAAAAGAAGATCGATCAAGTTGAGCACCCTCAAAACAAAACTGTTGCGAATAATAGCTGTATATACTCTATAGCTCAGGTTACTTCCAAAATCACCATGGGCAAGCAAAACTTTTTTAGAGTTATATTTGCACTCAACAGGCTGTTTGCTGATAGGAAAAACTTTAATGTTTGGAAATACTTTTTTGAGATTAAAGTCATGGTTTCCTTCAAGATAAAGCACTTCTATCGATGAAGATATCTTTTGTAAAAGTGTAAGGGCTTCTGCATTGATCTTTTGTGTATAAGGCACTTCATAAAACAAAGCATCAAATATATCGCCCATCAAAATAAGCTGTGTGGGTTGTAATTTTTTTGAATCGATCTCTTGTAAAAAGTCTAAAAAAACTGGACGAAGATGGGAGTAGTGCGCATCTGTTACAAAAAACGCACCCTCTTTTATTTGAAGATTATGGGACATAGGCTATATCTGGAATTCCTAAGGACTCATCAAATCCCATCATTATATTTGCATTGACAACGGCTTGTGAAGAGGCTCCACGCATAAGGTTGTCAATGGCACTTGAGATAAACAAAACACTCCCTTTTTGTTTGACATAGATATCACAGAAATTTGTTCCTGCTACATTTTTCATATCAACTGGAGTATGACTTATGCGAACAAAAGGGGCATCTTTATAGTATGCTTCTAAAGTACTCAAAGCATCAAAGTCAGAAGAAACCTGTATATATATGCTAGATATCATTCCCCGTGTTAAGGGAACTAGGTGAGGAACAAAATGAACCTCATCAAAATCGACTCCCAATTTTTGAGCGATCTCCGGAGCATGACGGTGCATAAGAGGGTTGTATGCAAAAATATTGTCATTGACATTGACAAAATGGGTCACATCACTGAGTTTTTTGCCGGCACCGCTTACACCTGTTTTTGCATCGATGATGATAGGCGTGTGTGCAATACGTTTTTCCATAAACGGCAATAAGCCCAAGATTGCAGAAGTGGGGAAACAACCGGGATTTGCTACGAGCTTTGCAGACTTGAGGGCATCTTTTGTGATCTCCGGAAGTCCGTAAACTACATGTTTTAAGTTTTGGTTATCGGTATGGGGGCAGTAAAATTCCTCATAGATATCTTGAGGCAATCTATAATCAGCAGACAGATCAACTACTTTAACACCTTTTGCTAGCAAAGGTTTAACATATGCCATCGCTGTTTTATGAGGCAATGCCAGAAATACAAGTTCACATTCTTGCGAGATCTCATCGATATCTGTTTTAAGAACCTTACATTCATAAACACCCTTGAGTGAAGGGTGAAGTTCACTCAAAAGCACACCACCTTCCGAGTTGGCCACATAAGAGAGTTTAAATTTTGGGTGTTTTATAAGTATCTTGAGCAGTTCAAGACCGGTATAACCGCTCACCCCGATAATACCTACATTAATTGCATTCAAAAACTATCTCCTGATATTTTACTTCATCGATCTCAAACTCTTTTTCTCCACCCGGAAGTTTTACCTTGACCTCATCCCCTTCCTCTTTTCCTAAAAGTTGTTTGGCAAGAGGAGAATTGAAAGATATAAGCCCCATATCCGGGTTACTCTCTGCACCACCCACTATAGTGTATGTCGCCTCTTCATCCGTATCCATATCTGTCATAACCACAGTTGAGCCAAAACTGATCTTTGAGTGCTCAAGCTCACTTGGATCTACTATCTGTGCATTTCCAAGAATTTCAGCAAGTTCTGC
>JALUKO010000384.1 GCA_027056525.1 Helicobacteraceae bacterium
GCGGTGAGCAGCGGACTGGTACAAATGATGAGCCGCGATGAGATCGAGGGTGTACTCGCCCATGAGATCTCTCATGTAAAAAACGGAGATATGGTCACTATGACACTGATGCAGGGAGTACTCAATACTTTTGTTATTTTCATATCCCGCATCCTTGCAAGTATGCTGGCAAAAGATAGAAACGGCTCTACAAACCAGATGATGTACTTTGGCATAAGTTTCGCACTTGAAATGGTTTTTAGTCTCTTTGCAACAGCCATTTTGATGTGGTACAGCAGACACAGAGAGTTTAAGGCCGATGAGGGTGCAGTTACACTTAGCGGAGCAAACGGTATCTACTATGCCCTTGCAAAACTCGGCAAGATTCCAAAAGAACAACTCGCTCTTAATGATGACTACAGAGCATTTGGAATTGTCGGATTTTTGGGAAGTTTCTTTGCTTCACATCCACCTATTGAAGCAAGATTACAACATATAAAAGAGTTTGCAAAAGCCTAAACTACCCAAGAGCACTCAAAGTCGGCGCAAACGCTTTAGTACTCACCTGAACACTTTGCCCGACAGTGAAGCTTTGTGCTTCATGCCCATCTAAAACCACCTCAACGATCTGCTGACCGATCGCAACAACGGCAACATAGATCACATCAGCCTTGTATATCTCTAGTATCTCCCCTTGTAAAGAGAACTTTTGACTTCCTTTTGTTTTGAGTAAAACATCTTTGGGGGTGCCATCTTGTATCATTTTCCCATCTTCTAAAACCACGACACGCTGTGCGAGTTTATAGATTTCGCTGGGATCGTGAGTGACAAAGAGAGTTGTTGTTGCAAACTCTTTGTGAAGCCTCAAAATATCATGCTGTAATTTGAGTCTCATCGATGGGTCCAGTGCTGAAAACGGCTCATCCATCAGCAAAAGTTTCGGTCGTTTCATCAAAGCACGACACAAAGAGACCCGCTGCTTCTGACCACCGCTGAGTCTTGCGGGAAGCCTTTGTGCCAAACTTGAAAGTTCTGTAAGCTCCAAGAGGTGTCTGGCAAGCTTTTTATCTTGAGCGACATAAAGAAGATTTTGCTCTACGCTCATGTTTTCAAAAAGTGCATAATCTTGGAAGACAAAACCTATTTGGCGTTTTTGTACTGCCAGAGTATGGTGCCCATCAAGCCAGCGTTTGCCAAAAACACTGACAGTTCCCTTGGCACTCTCTAGCCCTGCGAGCACACGTAAAAGTGTTGTTTTTCCACTGCCGCTTTTGCCGCTTATTGCCACAAACTCTTGCTCTTGTATCTGCAGATTTATGCTCAGTTGCATATCTTTGGAGCTGCCCTGGAGTGTTTTTTCTATGTTGATATCTATCATCACATCACCCCTATTCTCTTGTTGTAGCGATGATTAAATATATACACCCCAAGCAATACGCTAAAACTAAGCACCAACATGATCGCACTATAGATATGCGCCATGGAGTAGTCCATAATCTCCACCATCTCATAGATGGCAACCGAAGCAACTTTTGTCTCACCCGGGATACTTCCACCCACCATAAGCACCACTCCAAACTCACCAACCGTGTGAGCAAATGTGACAATAACGGCTGTTAAAAGTGCCGGTTTGATATTTGGAAGCGCTACCTTTAAAAGTGTCTGCAACTTACTTTTTCCTGCGATATAGGAAGCTTCGAGCATATTTTTAGATAAGGATTCAAAACCACTTTGAAGTGGCTGTACCATAAAAGGAAAGGAGTAAAAACAGCTTCCAATAACCAAACCGGTAAAATTAAACACAAGTTTCACACCAAAAGTCTGCTCAAAAAAGGCACCTATCGGGGAGTTATAGGAGAGTGCATAGAGTATGTAAAAACCTATAACAGAAGGGGGAAG
>JALUKO010000385.1 GCA_027056525.1 Helicobacteraceae bacterium
ATCTCTGTCCCCATATCCCGCTTTGATCTTCATAAAATTGCTGGAGCTTTGGGCTTTGTTTCCCTCTATAAAGTTTTCATCATACATACCGTAGCTAAAACCGGTGTAGAGTTTTGCCTCAGCGTACAAAAAAGAGGAGATAAGAAGTAAAAAAAGTATGATTTTTTTCAATGTAAAGCTCTTTCAAATTTAAAATATACGCAATTATATCTTAAATATTTAAACTTATTTACCATCTTGATATTTTGCAACCAGTTTTTTGATATAATTGCGTAAAAAATTAAGGATAATTTTTATGGGAATTCCTCAACCGGCATTTTATATGTTTAAGTGTGAACAATCAGCTCCTCCAGGTATGCCAAAACCTTCATGTGTAACTCCTCAGACGCAGGACTTATTTCAATATTTGGCACAAACTCTTATGAAAGAGGGCATCATGGGTACAGTGCAACCTATCCGTACTTCATGCATGAACCGTTGTAATGCCGGACCGATTATGTTAGTAGAACCGGGTCACACAATGTATGCAGGTTTAACTAAAGAAAAAATAGACAGAATTGTTGCGGAGCATATTATTGGCGGCAATGTAGTTGAAGAGTATGTTATTGATTCAGAACTCTGGGATGAGCCGATAACCCCGGCAGAGATGCAAAAGCAGATGGGCAGATAATACTATGACTATAGAGATGTTGTACAGCAAAATTCATCGTGCTACGGTGACTGATGCCAACCTTAATTATGTTGGATCCATTACTATAGATGAGGAGCTTTTAGAAGCTTCCAAGATGAGAGTTGGACAAAAAGTAGAAATCTTAAATATTAACAATGGTGAAAGATTTTCAACCTATATCATTTTAGGTGAGCGTGGTAAGCGTGATATCTGTTTAAACGGTGCTGCCGCACGTAAAGTGCATAAGGGTGACAAGGTGATTATAGTTGCATATGCTACCTATGATGAAGAAGAGCTGCAATCGTATAAACCAAGAGTTGTTTTACTCAATGATGATAATAACATCGATGATGTACTAGAGAGCATATAGGCGATGTTTGGCAACTTGGGTGATATGGGCAAAATGCTTGAGGGGATGCAGGAGAATGCGCAAAAACTTCAAGCAGAACTAGAAGCCAAGACCTTTAGTGTTAAAAGTGGCGGTGGTATGGTTGAAGTGGTGATCAACGGAAAAGGTGAAGTGATCGATATCACTATCGATGACTCGCTTATGGATGACAAAGACTCACTTCAGATCTTACTAATCGGTGCGATTAATGATGCCTATAAAATGGTGGAAACAAACAAACAAAACAGTGCTCTTGGGATGCTCGGCGGTATGGATGGGCTGAACCCTTTTGGAGCAAAGTAGGTGCTACGCCTATTTTTTGCTTTTCACCTTCTCGTCTTTACTCTTTTTGCCTGCCAAGGCGGGTATGAATCGTGCAAGCAAAAGATCATCGATTCACAAACCATTGTTGATCAAAGCCTTTATATCCCGATAAATAAAACCCAAAGACTTGTTTACTCAACACAACTTCCAGAAGCTAAGGTGCTTAAAGCAGATCCTTTTTTAGCGCTTTATCTTGTGCAAGATCGTGAAAACTTCCCATACCCTTTTAGTATGAACATCAACGTCTCATCAGGCTATGCATCGGTAAATGCCGAGTGTGCAACCGAGGGTATTATCAAGCAAGAACAAATTGGGCTGAATCATCTTGCCGTATTTAATGAAGTTGTATCTGCCCCTTCACTGCTTCTTAACAGTTGCTGCTCTTTTGAGGGGATTGTAACACCAAGAGGGATTATTGCAAAAGAGTATATAGAAAATTTTTTAAATAGTGCAAAACCTGAGTATGCAGATATAGGGATTCGGGTGCAAGATCGTA
>JALUKO010000386.1 GCA_027056525.1 Helicobacteraceae bacterium
CTATTGAATATTTTGCAGAACCTAATAAACAAACTTGGTTAATAGGTGAAGATATTGAAAGACGAAGTGGACACGCTGCTTTGCGTTCTATGAGTGATCCTAAATCAGAAGGACAACCTGATACCTATCAAGGTACCAATTGGTATACAGGAACCAGTGACAATGGTGGTGTGCATACTAACAGCGGTGTGTTAAATCACTGGTATTATTTATTGTCAGTTGGTGGCAGTGGTACAAATGATAATAATGACTCATATACTGTAAACGGCATTGGAATAGATAAAGCCGGAGATATCGCTTATAGAACGGAAAGCGTTTATCTTACTTCCAGTTCTAACTATGCCGACGCCAGAACCTATAGTATTCAAGCAGCCAAAGATTTATATGGTGCCGGCTCAGCCGAAGAGCAAGCGGTTACCAATGCTTGGTACGCAGTTGGTATAGGGGCACCTTATGGCGTTGTGGCGTATTGTACATCTAAAGGTAATAGCGTAAATGATGAATATATTCAACGGGTACAATTAAATACTATTGATAACAGTTCCAATGGTGGAAACGGTTATTCTAATTTCACTTCTATCAGTACTGATTTGAGTGTCGGACAATCTTATACCATTACCATAACTCCAAAATGGACGGGTACGGTTTATAATGAAGCTTATGCCGTCTTTATTGATTATAATCACGATGGTGATTTTGATGATACCGGAGAATTGGTTTGGAGTAAAGCCGCTTCAAAAGATTCGCCTAACAGTGGTAGTTTTACGGTTCCTTCCGGAGCAGTTCAAACAGCAACACGTATGCGGGTTTCTATGAAATATAATGGTATTCCTACTGCTTGTGAAACATTTGATTATGGTGAAGTAGAAGATTACACTGTCAATATTACAGGTGCTACAGCTGATACTCAAGCACCGAGTGCACCAACCAATTTATCTGCAGGAAATATCACCCAAACAACAGTTGATTTGGCTTGGGGAGCTGCTACAGACAATGTAGGAGTAACCGGCTATGATGTTTATCAAGACGGCTCATTATTGGGTAGTGTATCCGGAACTACTGCACAAGTAACCAACTTGACAGCAAACACAGCTTATTCTTTTTATGTCAAAGCCAAAGATGCCGCCGGTAATATTTCGGCAGCCAGTAATACAGTTAATGTAACAACATTACCTGAAAGTACGGGTGGAAATTGTTCTACAACTATCAGTTCTTTCCCTTACTACGAAGGATTTGAAAACACTATCGGCGCATGGCAGCAATCTACTGCCGATGACTTTGATTGGACAACGCGTTCAGGTAGTACACCTTCCAGCAATACAGGACCTTCCGGTGCAGCCGAAGGCAGCTATTATGTTTATATGGAGTCTTCCAGTCCTAATTATTCCAATAAAAGAGCTATTTTAATCAGTCCTTGTTTTGATTTGTCAGGTATGACAACGGCTTCGGTTAGTTTCAAATACCATATGTATGGCGATGCTAATCAAATGGGAAGTTTAGCATTGGAAATATCTTCTGACAATGGTGCAACATGGAATAGTGTATGGAGTAAATCAGGTAATCAAGGGAATGCTTGGTATACGGCTAATGTTAACTTAGATAGCTATGCGGGAAAAACAGTCAAATTGCGTTTTAACGGTATTACCGGTACCACTTGGCAAGGTGATATGGCTGTTGACGCATTCAATTTTAATGCAAGTGTCCAAGCTGCTTGTGTAGCTACAACTTTGAGCATTACTTTTGATAATTATCCGGAAGAAACCAGTTGGGAAATAACCGATGGTAGCGGTAATGTTGTTTATTCAGGTGGTACATATGGATCTGAACCTGATGGTTCTACAAAGGTTATCAATATGTGTATTGATACGGGCTG
>JALUKO010000387.1 GCA_027056525.1 Helicobacteraceae bacterium
TTGTTATAAATATGGTTTTAAATAAATTAAAAATCATAGAAAAATTCTATAAAAATTATATTTTTTATAATTTTGTTATATTTGTGCAATAATCTTTCTTTATAATGTAATACTCTATAAAGGAGGAATGGGATGACACGGAAAATGGATTTTACTCAGCCGGTAGAGATCGCACCGCGGTGCTGGTGGGTAGGTATGTATATGCAGGATGACCCGTTTCAGTGTCACCCCTACCTGATTGAAAATGAAGATGAATCAATTTTGATCGATCCAGGTTCGATGCTGGAATTTGATCATGTTGTGAGAAAAATTGAACAGATTACGTCACTTTCCAATATCAAATATATTATACTGCATCACCAAGATCCGGACCTTGCCGCTGCGGTACCTGCTTTGGAAAAAAATATTGGACGTGATGATCTTCAAATTGTCACCCATTCACGAATGACCCCGCTGATAAAGCATTACGGCATTTGCTCTTACTACTATGAAGTCGATAAACATGATATGCGGCTGGAGACAGAAAACGGACTTCATATCACATTTATCGCAACGCCCTACTGTCACTCTCCCGGAGCCTTTGTTACCTATGAGCCTGCCAACAAAGTACTCTTTTCGGGTGACATCTTTGGCGGAATAGAAGCATCATGGTCATTTTATGCAGATGAGCACTACTTTGAACAGGCAAAACAGTTTCACAGTGAATATATGCCAAGCAGGGAGATATTTAACTATGCACTAAGCAGTATAGAGAAGCTTGATATTGACATTATTGCACCACAGCACGGATCGATCATACAAAAACCGTATATAGAAAGACTGATCAAACAGATGAAGGAGCTGGAGTGTGGGCTCTATATTGACAAGTCCTACCATGAACGGCTGCTTGCTACCATTGAAGAGCTTGCAAAAAAGAAAAATGAGATCAAACAGGAAAAACTCAAAAATGAACTGGTACTTGAGGCAAGCAGGAATGCCATTATTGCACTAAACCGAAAGAAAGAAGTGATCATCTTTAACAAAAGTGCAGAGAAGATGTTTGGTTACAGTAAAGAAGAGATGCTGTATGGTGATACACTTTTCCGTATTATCCCGACCAAGCTGCTTAAAGCACACAATGAGGGACTTTCCCATTTCTTGCATACAGGTATCTGCAAGTATGCCTGTCATAACGAACTTGATCTTGAAGCGGTTCGGAAAAACGGAGAAATTTTCCCTATCCGTGTCAATTTCGGGTTTCAGAAAATGGAGGACGATATTATTATTGTCGCCAATATACAGGACATTACCTATGAGAAGCAGAAAGAGGAGGTGCTTCAGCGGCAGAATCATCTTGCACAGATGGGTGAGATGCTCGGCATGATCGCGCATCAGTGGAAGCAGCCGCTCTCGGCTATTTCTACTTCAGCAGTAACCATGGGTATGAAAGCTGAGCGTGATATGGTTGGTAAGGAAGAAACCCTTGCCTATGTCGAAAAGATCAAAAGTTATACAGAACATCTCAATAAGACACTAGATGATTTTAGGAACTTTTTCAAACCAAATAAAAAGAAAGATGAAACAAGCTGTGACAAAATTGTTTTAATGGTTATGAATATTGTTAAAATACCTACCTACAATAAGGGTATCTCTCTGCAAACAGATCTTAAATGTCATGATACCTTGGTAACCTATGGAAATGAACTCAGTCAGGTCATACTGAATCTGGTACAGAATGCAGAAGATGCATTATTGGAAAAGAAGATTGAAGATCCGACAATATGGATTCGAACGTATAAAGAAGACAACTTTTATGTCATGGAGGTAGAAGATAATGCCGGAGGCATCAATGAGATGCTGATCGATACCATAT
>JALUKO010000388.1 GCA_027056525.1 Helicobacteraceae bacterium
AACATATCCTGTACCCACTATCGTTATCTTTGCATTTTGCATCTTCTTCCTTGGTCAAAAAACATTTACTATAAATTTTTAAATACAATGATTTTATCTAAATTTATCTTAAAATAAAAATCCAAACAACCGGAGAGAACCTTCTTATCATTGGATGTAAAGTCGATATCGACTGCTAAAAAGCTATTGTTTGTCTTGTTCAATAACAAAATCTCTGATTTACTTAAAATCGAAGCACAACAGCCGCTCCAACAGCGATCTGGTAAACAATCTGCGTGATATCTTTTACAACCTGTAGATATTTACTATCGACTTTACCGAGAACAAGTATGTCATCACCCGGTTCTACCATATACTCCTCTGTAAATGCAGAGTCTGCATCATAGCTGATGACCCGTCCGCTTTTTTTGATAATAAGTACGTTTTCCTGGTTCGCTCTAAAAGTATACCCTCCGCAAGAGTTTATGTAGTCATCAAAACTCATATGTTTTACATAACTCTGTGCTCCCGGAAGCATCACTTCACCCTGTACTATAACCATATGGCTCTTTTTAGGAATGTAGATCTCATCTTGGTTTTCCAATGTGATTTCAGAGAGATTTGTATCTTTGTTGATGACTACCTTTCCTTTGAGTTGTACCTCTCTTGCTCTTTGTATAAAGTTGAGTACAAGCTGTGCTTCTTGCTTTCTTATGATCGCCTCTTCAGTTGTCATCGATCCCGTTGTAAGTGTTTTTGCTTCAAGATCATTGAGCTGTGCATTGAGCAGTTTTTTCTGCTCGATAGCGATGCTTTTTCTGTAAAGCTTAAAAGAGTTCATATCTGAAAGACTTGAGGGTCTGATCTGTGCAAATACCTCTCCTAAAGTTGTCCCTTTTGGTACTACAAGATTGTGAAGTCCTAAATGTTCTCCACTTATTTTTATGGCAATACTTTTGGCATTATGATCAGGCAAGAACTCTACCGCTTCCCCGCTATGAAAGACAAAATCATCATTGTCTTTTATACTGTGAATCGTTACTGATTGCTCATTGTCTTGATTCCATTTTGTGACTGTAAAATTTGTTGCCGTAGGGTTTGGAATAACCGCGTTTAGCAGGTCTTTGAGTTTCACACTCGTATCTTTCATCTCATATCTGTAGGGGCGTTTCACATCTCCTATGACTTCCACATAGTTTTTAATATTTTGCACATTTATTACATCGCCCATACGAAACTGAAAAACATCCATCTTTCCATTTTGCAAGAAAGTGTAGAGATCAAAGCTCTTTAGGGGCTTGTTCTCACGCAATACCGTAATATTTCTATAACTTCCGGAATTACTCTCTATACCCTTTGCCTTGTCAAGAAACTGTACGATAGAGTCAGATGAAAGTCCCTCATACAGTCCTGGCTTGTTTACAGCTCCTGTTACAAAAACACTTACAGGCTGATAGTTTCCAAGATCAGCATAGACATAAACATTTTTCTTAAAAACCTTCTTTATTTTCTGCTGTAATAGTTGTGAAAGTTTGTCGTTTCTCACACCTTCAAGATGTACCGTTCCCACCTTTGGCAAGAAGATATTTCCCTGTGAGTCCACGGGGATGGACGCGTTAAAGTCAAAAGCGCCCCACAGTTTTACATTGACCATATCACCAATGTTTATAAGATAGTTTGGATTATATCTGTACTGCTTATTATGTGAAAAAGAACCGTTAAAGAGCCGGTGGCCAAAGACTTTGGTATCTTGAATCATAAGCGTGTCATTTTTGTCTTTGAGCGTTGAGGAGACATCTATCTCAACCGCCATCAGGTTTACTACAATAAACATGAATATCAATACTATTTTTTTCATTTTTCCCTCTACTC
>JALUKO010000389.1 GCA_027056525.1 Helicobacteraceae bacterium
GATTCGAATTTGTCAGTGATAATGCCGTTTTTTACTTTAACTGCGGCGATTTCAATAATTTGATGTTTCTCTATTTTTGAACCATTCGTTTCAATATCAACGATACAAAATTCAGCATCACCAAAAGGTATGAATTTTGTTGCAAAGTAAAAATATCCCTGATGTTTCACTATCTCAAGACCCTGTGCATGCCAAAGTTCAATATTGAGATCTATATCATCATTGAGCTGTTTTTTTAGTGATTCAAGGCAAAGACCTTTGGAAGATAACTTGGAGATGCTTTTGGAGTCGAGATCAAAATTTTCAGTGAGCATTTGTTATGAACTTTTTCATTTTATCTATATCTTTTTTGCCATATTCTTTTTCCACTCCACTGCTCACATCAACAGCATAAAAGCCATAAGGCTTCAGGGAAGAGACATTATCCGCATCAAGACCACCTGCAAGGATGATTTTTGAACATTCAATATTTTCAAACCACTCAATATTTATGCGTTTACCGGCTCCACCATAACTTTCACAGTATGCATCAACTAGCCTGTACTCATCGCTATAGCGTACAATGTCCTCTTGTGATCGTGCGCGAATAACTCTTATAAATGGGATTTCAAGCTCTTCATACAAATGTTCGTCTGCTTCAAAATGTATCTGAGCAAGTGTTGCACCGGTTAGTCTGCAAATAGAGTTGATGGTAGAAGCGTCCTCATTAACAAACAAAGCAACCTTCTCTATAAAGGGCGGTAGTTGTTCGATAATGCTTTTAGCCTGTTTTGCATCGAGATATCTGGGTGATTTTTTATAAAACACAAATCCCAGCGCATCTGCTCCTGCTTCTATTGCACCAAGAGCATCTTCGAGAGATGTTATGCCACATATTTTTGTACGCACTCACTGTATCCTTTGTGTTTGATAATTATATCTGTAGGCTCTCAATAGCCTTTTTTTTGCTTGCATGTTTAAATACATAACTGCCCGCAACCACAACATCTACCCCTGCATCTTTAAGTGCATGAATATTTTTGTCACTCACTCCGCCATCAACTTCTATGAGACAGTTTGGATTGATCTTATTTCTCAGTTCATTGAGTTTTTTTGCTTTTTTGAGAACACTTGGTATAAAACTTTGCCCTCCAAATCCCGGGTTAACACTCATAAGAAGAACCATGTCTAAATCTTCCAAGAGATACTCTATGCACTCCGGAGGTGTATGAGGATTTAGCACTATTGCAGGTTTGATTCCGTATGAACGAATTTTTTGTATCAGTCTGTGAGGATGTTTTTCCTCTTCTATATGAAAAGAGATATACTCTGGTTTCAGTGGTGCGAAAAGTTCGACAAAAAAAGTGTTGTTCTCCACCATAAGATGAATGTCGAGTGGTTTTGTAGCGCACTTTGCAATTGCTGAGACTACGACCGGTCCTATTGTCAAGTTGGGAACAAAATGCCCATCCATTACATCTACGTGAACAAGATCACATCCATCATTACAAATTGCTTCAACATCTCGCTGTAAGTTTCCAAAATCTGCTGAGAGTACACTAGGAGCTACAAGCATAATAAACCTTTGTTTTTAAGTTCGGTATTTTATCCAATTATCTGGTTAGGAAAAATAAAAATTTATCATTATCAAAAGAGAGATCTACTTGAACACCTTTTCTTCCCTGCGTTATTTCAAGTAAAGACTCAATATTTGGGTAGGTTCTAGGCAGTGTAATATCTACACTTATATCTTCATCTAAAAGTAGGGTTTTTATCTTACCACCTACGATATTTACAAGTTCTGCAAGAGAATCGAGCACAAGTTCCATATCGTCAGTTTTTTCTCCAATGAGAAGTTCACACGCTGTTTTGGCAATATTTGTGGGAAAAACAAGGATGACCATGCCGTCAATATCTCCATAAAAACCTATGGAACTTGCTATTTTATCCTTGGTTTGCTCAATGATTATATCGTGAACTTCTGCTTTTTCTTTTGCTGCTTTGGAGTTCGTCATCATCTCTATGGTCGCTACGGTAGCATCTATAAAGTTTGGAAGTTCGGTAACTATCCCTTTGTTGATCACTCTTTTGTTTTTTATATTGGCGCCGGCACTTGCTCCAAGCTCTTTGAGGAGTTCTTTATCTTGCAAAATATCATCCATCTGCTCAAAAAACATGATTCCTGAATCCTCAAGCGTTTCTTTAAAAGTTGGAGGGGTTTTTTCAAAATTCATGCCGACAAAACATATGGTTGCATTGTATTCTGCAGCAGATGAAGCAAGTTTTGAGAAAAAGTTAAGTGCATGAATATTCATAGAAACAACTTTGTATGCATCAAAGATAAAGAGTCGAAACCCTACATTGAGTGAGTTGTTATGGTAAGCGATATTAAAAGTGTTGCCGATCTCGACATCTAAGAATGAGGAAACCGTGTAGATAATGGCATTACCGGTAACTCTGGTTGCTACTTTTTGTCCCATCTGCCCCAAATAGGTGTCTTCAATAATAACATCGTAAGCATTTTGTGCTGATGCTTTGTTTAAAAATTCACTTTCACTTTGTGCAATGACAGGGTTATGCCCATTATCATGAAGTTCAATTGCCATTGCAGAGCGTTGAGATTTGTCCTCACTGTACAGAAGCACGGATCTGTTTTGATTTTTATAGTTTGCTGCAAAGAGTGTTGCGATCTCTTCAGTTTTAAAAATTGAAAAGTTGATATCATCTTTGTAAAATTTGAGTATGGCATTATATTTTTTCTTATCGATATCGCAAAACCCTACAGTTGCATGGTTGGCAGCGCGAACTTTTAAAAACATTTTAACAAATGCATCCAAACCGTTGCGATTGAAAAATACAACTTTTTTAAGCGAGACTAAAATCATGTCCACTTTTAGGTTGGATGTGGCTTCTATATCTTCAATACTTAAAAAAGAGCTGGTTTTGTTGCCGTCTAAAAAACCTTGAGGTATAAAAATACCTATACCGTTTTTTACAATCGCTCTCATGCAATATCCATTAGCGTAGAGAACGCTTCATATATATCACCGATATACTCTACTTGGAAGTCTATGAAGTCATTTAACCCGGCTTCAATATTTTGAGCTTGAGAGAGTTCATAGAACAAAAGCAGGTGCATCCATTTTCCAAGTTTGTCGATCTCTTCATTTTCTGAAGGTTTGACTCCTGAAGATGCCTGTACTATCTGTGCTATTTTTGAAGGCATTTCCCATTTTATTGAGATTTGTTCACAAATATCAAAAAGATCTTTGTTGCATAATCTTTGTAAGATTGTATTATAATCAAGTGCTTTAGCAGTTCGTAAAATATTCACATCTTCAATTTTTTCACAAAAAAGTGCTTCTGAGACAATAATACTTGCAGGAAGAAGAGTTATGGCACTTTCTATATCTTTGTCTTTGATCTCTAGATGTGCGAGAATCATTTGCCACTTTTTAGAGAGATTGGCCTGAAGGTTTTCAAAGCTGCTTGCGTTGAGCTTGAAAAGTTGCCATTTACTTGGAGAAAGTAAACTTATCATATAGTTATATACAGCTTGTTGAGAGCCTGAAACACCAAGTATGCCAAATATTTGAGAAATATCGCTTACTTCATTTTTAAAGCCATAAACCGCTTTATTTACCAAGTTCTTTAAGTAAGCTTTAAGTGCAAGATCACTTTGAGCTGCTTTTGCAGCTTGGATCAGTTCCCCTTTGTTGAGCAGAAAAATTGTTTTTTTCAATGCCAAAGGGGCTGGAGGAATCTTGTCAATATAATTATTTATCTTTTGTGTTGTAATCACTTTTTGTACTGCTTGTTGTTGAAATCAATGTATTTTAGCCGTATAAACATAAAATCAATATAAATGTTTAAGTATTTTGGAGTATCATACTATCTACATAGAAGAATACAAAATAGTTGCAGAATGGCTTAAGTTCAAGTTTTGCTTTGACTTGGTATAATTCGCAACTTTTAAAAACCTAAACAAGGAACTTAGTATGGCAAGAAGATGTGCTATTAGCGGCAAAGGCCCAATGAGCGGGAACAATGTTTCTCACGCTAAAAATAGAACTAAGCGTCGTTTTTTACTTAACTTAAGAACAGTTCGTATAACATTGGAAGATGGTACAACGAAAAAAATTAAGATTTCTGCTAAAGAATTACGTACACTTAAGAAAAATTCATAAATTAGGAATTTAGATTGAATCTTTTACCAAGGATTCGTAAATTTCTACACTGGGAGTCTTCTCCCAAACCTGATGTTAAACTTCTTCCTGAAGTTTATCCTCACCTCAAAGCATTTCGCCTTCCCCTTATATTGACAGTTCTCACAATGCTTGTTGGAACAATCGGTTATGTAATCATAGATAATTTTACTCTTTTAGATGCTATATACCAAACAGGTATTACATTTACAACTGTTGGATTTGGAGAGATTGCTCCCATCTCAGAAGCGGGTAGAATCTTTACGATTACTCTTATCATTGCCGGTTTTGCCGTATTTTCAAGTGCAGTCGGTATATTGGTCGCGGAACTCAACAGAGGAAATATTGTTGCCATTATAAAGGAGCGTAGAATGCTGTATAAGATAGCGAGATTAAAAAAGCACTTTGTAGTGTGTTATCATAATGATTACACTCTTGAAGTAACAAAACAGCTTAAAAAAAATCATATCCCTTTTGTGGTTATTGATCCAAGACCCGAGATACATGAATGGGCTTTGGAACATAAATACCCAACATATTTAAAAGCTGAACCACATGCCGAGTTAACTATGCTTAAAGCACATTTGGCTTCAGCTAAAGGGCTTATTACGCTTTCAAGTTCAATGGCTGACAATATAGCACTGATCGCTTCTGTGAGATTGTTTGAAAAGGAACATTTTTTACCGAGACCTTATTATGTTATCTCAGCGGCAGAGAGTATGAGTGATGTTGAGAAGTTGAAAAAACTTGGTGCCGATACTGTAGTGTCCCCAACAAAACTCACAGCACAAAGAGTAAGTGCAATGGCGGCACGACCGGATATGGAAAACCTTTTAGAAGAGTTTTTGTACCAGAGTGATAACCCTCTAGATATGGAAGAGGTTGAAGTACCAAAATATTCCTGGGCAGTGATGAAAAAACTTAAAGAAACACACTTGCGGGAGATAACCAATACTTCAGTTATCGGTATCACCAAAAAAGATGGAAAATTTTTGGCAATGCCAAAAGGTGATGTGCTTGTTACAAGTGAGTGTAAGCTTCTTGTCATTGGTACACAAAGTGGCATAAACCATACAAAAGAGTTATTGAGAAAAAGAAATAAACCTAAGGAGCTTAGATTTGTATAATATAGTTCAGACACATGAGGGAGTGTGTGCAAGTGAAGGTTTTTATGCGGCAGGGATCAGTGCGGGGCTTAAACCAAACAATGCACGAGATATGGCCTTTATTTACAGCGACAGCGCATGTGAGATAGCCTCTGTATTTACAACAAACAAGATGAGTGCAGCTCCCATAAGACACTTTAGAGCAAAGGGTGATTTTAAAACAAATTTTATACTTATAAATTCTAAAAATGCCAATGCTATGACTGGAGCGGCTGGCATTGAAGATATTGAAGAAATTTTGCAGTTTCTCTCCTCAACGCATGAGGGAATACTCAACCCCGTGATGAGCTCTACCGGAGTTATCGGGGTGAGACTTCCAAAAGAGAAGATAATAAACGGGATAAAGCTTTTTGATCTTGCTCTTAAAGAACCCGATGATGCTGCAAATGCGATCATGACAACGGATACCTTCTCAAAAGAGGTCTCTTTTCGGGTTGAATTAGAAAATGGGGAAAGCTTTAACATAGGTGCTATGGCAAAAGGGGCAGGGATGATCAACCCTGCAATGGCTACCATGCTCTGTTTTATCACAACAGATGCAGCTATCTCAAAAAAAGATATGCAGGCTATTTTAGATAAGGTGACAGTGCATACATTTAATGCCATCAGTGTTGATGGGGATACCTCTACAAATGACACGGTTATGCTTTTGAGTAATGCCAAAAGTGGCGTGTGTGATCTGGAAGCTTTTAGTGAAGCCCTTTATAGAGTTATGCACTTTTTGGCACTTGAGATGGTACGTGATGGTGAGGGTGCTACAAAACTTGTTACATATAATATTACCGGTGCTAAAAACGATGCAGAGGCTCAAAAAGTTGCTAAGGCTTTAACTGATTCACTTCTTGTTAAAACGGCTCTTTTTGGTGAAGATCCAAACTGGGGCAGAATAGCTTCTACCGTAGGTGCAAGTGGAGTTGAATGTTCTGAAGAGAAATTGAAGATATCATTTGACAATATTTGTGTGTATGACAGAGGGGAACTTCATTTTGATGAAGCGATGGAGGAGCGTGCTGCAAGAGTGATGCAGAGTAAAAAGTTTACTATCTCATGTGA
>JALUKO010000390.1 GCA_027056525.1 Helicobacteraceae bacterium
AACGATCTGAGATGCTTGGACAGGTTTACTTTGCATCTTTAAAGCTATAGCTTTTTGAACTTTTATAAAAAGAGATCGCTTCAGCTATCTTCTGTTCCTTATACACCTTCTTATCGCACACCCATCTGCATTTGATTTTTTTGTTTTGAGAAGCCATTGTGTTAAGCTCATTTTTTTTTGTGTTAAAACAACTAAGATCAAACTGCTTACTCTGAGGCGTATCAAAGGGCGTTTGCGCCAATAAAAAAACCGGAAATATAACTAATACTATCTTATTCATCACCACTACATCGACACAGTGTAAAATAAATGTAATCAAATCTTTTCCTATTTTGTTTTTGTTGTGGAATGGCATATGCTTACTTTTAAAAAAACCTATACAAAGATCACATAACAGGAGAGAAGATGATTGTTCTAAATAAAGATGCCAAACCAGCTTCATCATCACCTCTGAATCTTTTGCCTGCTTCTTTAGAGGAACAAAGTCCCAAGCTTTCTTTTTCTGATTTGCTCAAAGGGATAGGTCTCAATAAAGATATAACAAAAGAGGAAAAAGAGCTTGAGAGAGCTCCTTTGATCTTGTCTCTTGAGGAAACAAAAGAGAGTTCTAAACCCATAAAAAGTAACTCTAAAACAGATCAACTGCTTTCGCTCCTAAGAAATGATGAGCTGGTAAAAAGTAAAACTTCAGAAGTTCTCGAACTTAACCCAAAGCTTACACAAAATATGAGTACCTCGGAGCTCAAGATGCTTATAGCAGATGCAAAAGAGTACTTAAAATCAAAAATACTTCAGAGTGATGCGTATAAAATATCGCAGGCAAAAGAGTTGCCAAAAACGATGCGAGGCTTGGCGGATTTTGCTAAAACTCTTGGGTTGGATGTTTCCAAAATCACTTTAGAAGATCTCAAAGGAAAAAGCTCTCTTGAGATACAAAGCCAAAAAGCTGTAGATATAAAAGCTCCTAACACGAATGCTTCAGATACAAAGGGGTCATTCTCAGAAGCAAGCACGTTAGAGCAACAAAAACCTCTTAAAACAAGCAGTGAGAAAGGCTCTGTAGATCTCGTAAAAGTAGAAACTCCAAAAGAGAGGAACAAAGAGGTTTCGGCTGAAGTGTTACAACAGCCAAAAGCTCAAGTTCTTCAAGAAAAAAAAAATATAGCTATACAGCAGGAGCTCAAATCTACGCCACTGTTTAAGGCACAAAAAAATGTGAGTGAACTCACTACAGAGCAACTGGTTCAGACAAAAACGAGCAGTACTCTTAAAGTAGAGGAAAAAACTCCCAAGCAAAAAGCCGATGAAACACTTAAGCTGCTTCTTCGTGGTGAAAAACCTCAGCATTCAGCGCTCAATCTGACGGCAGATTTTTCAGTCGCAACGGCAAGAGTGATAGCGCCAAGTGCAATGAGTGAAGCAACAAAACATCTTGAAGCACTTTTAAAAGGTGAGTCGGAGATCAAAGGTGATACACAGGTAAATGCTAAAGTTGATGGGCTTGGTGTTGCCAAAGCTGATAGTTTTGAAGTGAAACTCAATGAAGCAAAACAGATGATAAAGTACCTCTCAAGTGATGTGAAAAGTGCTATAGATGACTATAAATCACCTTTTAGCAGAGTTAAAGTACAACTCAATCCGCAAAACCTTGGAGAGATGGAGCTTACAGTGGTGCAGCGCGGCAAGAACCTGCATGTACATCTCAGCTCCAACAATGCCGCGATCAATACTTTGGCTATGAACGCAAATGATCTGAAAGTACAACTAAACAACAATGGAATAAATAATGCTACATTGAACTTTAGTAATAACTCTGAAGGTGGAAACTCTTCCGGTTTTTCCGGAGGGCAACATAACTCCGGACACGCCAAAAAAGAGTATGAGCAGTTTCAACTGTTTGAAAATGAAGAGATGAGTGAGGAGAGTGTAAGCTCTTTAGAGATCATTGTACCAAGATATATATAAGCACCGAGAAAGGATAGATTATGATTAGTTCAACACAACAAGTAAGTTATCAAACGACAGAACCTGCAACAGCTGAGAATCCCGATGGCATTTTGGGTAAAGATGATTTTATGATGCTTTTGCTTGCAGAGCTTCAATACCAAGATCCAACCGAACCGACAGATACGGAAACAATCTTGACGCAAACATCACAACTGGCTGCACTTGAGTCAGCTGACAACACTAACAAAGCACTGGAGGATCTTGCCGCATCACTGTCCAACTCTAACCAGTTTTCAACGATAGCAGCCATAGGTAAAACAGCAGACCTTGGAAGCAATGCTATCTCTTTTGACAAGGAGGCGACAACATTTGAAGTGTATTATCCCACTGATATAGAACAAGGCAGTGTAGAGATTCTCGATGTAGATGGACAGGTAGTTAAAACTTTAGATGTGGGAACGAACCCTAGCGGGGTGTATCAGTTTACCTGGGATGGAACAGATACGGCAGGAAATCTTGTAGATGAGGGTATCTATTATGTGACATCAAGTTATAGTGATGCTCAGGGAAATCCTCAAACAACAAGATTGGGTGCATATCCTATAGAGTCTGTAAAATTTGACGGTGGAGATACTTACCTCAAAGTTGGTTCTAGCTACGTTGCTCTTGAGAATGTAAAAGAGATATACTAAAAGGATCCACTATGATGACGCAGGCTTTTTATACCGGTCTCTCAGGGCTCAAAAGTAACCAAACAGCGATAGATGCGACTTCTGATAATATTGCAAATGCCAGTACCGTCGGGTATCGTTCCTATGATGTAGAGTTTTCTTCTATGTTTGAAGATGCTTTAACAACTTCTGGAAATAGTACAAGTGTTGACAGTGGGGTAGGGATAGGAACAAGCATACAAACGGCAGCCACAAACTTAGAGAGCGGGGCGTTGGCACTGACTTCCAGAAGTACCGATCTTGCCATAAACGGTGATGGATGGTTTGGCGTTCAGGGTTCGGGTGAGCCGATGTACACAAGAGCCGGAAATTTTACGTTTGATGTCAATAATGATCTTGTAACTCCTGAGGGTTATTATGTACTTGGTACATTAGGCGGAAATATTGATGGTGAGGTGTTGACAAAACAGATAGATGATATCCCTTTGGGTAATGTCAACGAGCAGAAAAAACTCCGTTTTCCAAAGACGCTTCAATACCCCGCAGAACCTACAACAAACACAAGCTTTTTGATGAACCTTGGTGTAGAAAATGAGGTGCAGACTATCAGCGCCGGCATAGTAGATGTTAATGGTGAAAAAAATGAGCTTAAACTTACCTTTACACAAAGTGCGGTGCAAAATCCTCCCGGTATTAGTTGGGATGTCGTAGCAACAACCCAAAGTCTTGATGGTGAAACGATTTTTAGTACACAAAATGGGGTTGTCAATTTTGATTCTTCGGGTGCGCTTATCTCCTCTACACTCAACGGTATTAACCATAAGGGTGTCAATATCGCTATTGATCTTGGTAGCGGGTATGGTGGTGTTATTTCAAGCAATACACCTTCCACTTCCGGTTCAAGTGTTGCTGATGGTACTATCGGCGGAGATCTTATCGGGTACGATATCAACAGAAATGCAGAAGTGATAGCAACATTTTCCAATGGTATGCAAAGTAGTGTCGGTAAAATTGCGGTGTACCATTTTCAAAATGATCAGGGTCTTAGCAGGCTTGACGGTTCAAAGTTTGTGCAAAGTTCAAACAGTGGAGAACCGCTTTTCTTTCAAGATGCTCAGGGCAATAACATACTCGGCACAGAAGTTATGAACTTTAGAGTTGAAAATTCAAATGTCAGGATGGAAGTAGCTCTTAGTGAACTTATCATTTTGCAACGCTCTTATGACTCAAACTCCAAAGTGATCACCACTGCTGATCAGATGCTTCAAAAAGCAATAGATATGGATGCTTAAAAAGCATCCCTAAGAGTATATCTTTTTAAAACCACAAACAAACACTTTTGTAACATAACTGCAAAGTTGGAACACTTCATGCTATATATTCTTACTTAAAGAGATAAAGGATATAAGATGTTAAAATCATTATATTCCGGTGTATCCGGACTACAGTCGCATCAAGTTGCGATGGATGTAGAATCAAATAATATCGCAAATGTAAATACTGTCGGTTTTAAATATTCTCGTGCCAATTTTTCAGACCTTCTTGCTCAAACAAGATCTATTGCAACAGCCCCGCAAGGTGCCCTTGGCGGTAAAAATGCTGTTCAGGTCGGTTTGGGTTCAACCGTAAACTCAATGACTCGTATTTTTTCTCAGGGTTCTATCCAAAATACCGATAAGAATACCGATGTCGCTATTCAGGGGGACGGTTTTTTCATTACATCTCCAGATGGTGGAAATACTTACAAATACACTCGTGCAGGGGACTTCAAATTTGATGCAGCGGGTAACTTTGTTGATAACAACGGTTTTATTGTCCAAGGTTGGTTAAGAGACCCTGACACAGGGAAAGTAGACTCAACTGCACCGATTACAAATATAAATATTCCGCCGGGACTTACAACACCCGCAAGTCCGACAACTGAAGTGGTATTAAAAGCAAACTTGAACTCAGGACCTTTGGTAGAGAGCTTTTCACCTGCCTATCAGGTTCCAAGTGGTCCTCCGCCGGCACTTCCGACACCACCGGCACTCGATAAAAACGGTAATCCTATTGCTTCTGGTGATATGGGTGTTATGTTCAACGAGATTGGTGAAGCATTTTCTTTGCAAAAAGATCAAGGGGTATGGGTTTCATTTTTAAGTGCACAAAAGACTGACGGGGGTGCTGTCAATGCGAGTACCGGTGCCAATGATGAACTCGATATCACTTTTACTCTTGATGATGGAACAACGAAGCAGATCGTAACAACGGGAGCAACGGGTACTGAAACTGCAGCAGAGAATGCAGCACGATATGTTGCAGCAATCAACGCGCAAACATCTATAACAGGTGTGACAGCTTCTTATGATGCTATTAACGGCAGGATTGATCTTATCAACACCAACGGTGACGCTGCCGCTTCACACAACATTAATTATGTGGTAGGCGCAAATGACAACAGTGGACTCGGTACAGGTACGACCAATATCACAACAGCATACAGATACCAGTATGATCCGGCATCTTCATCAAATGTAGTCGGTCAGGATAAAACATTTACAACAATTGCAGATCTTCGTTATGCAATGGAACTTGAAGCTCGCAATGTAGGTGATGGAGATGGCGATGGTATAGCCAATGAGAACAATATTGAGATTAAGATCAACGAACAGGGTAAATTTGAGATCATCAACCCGGGCGGTTCTCAAGATGGTGATTATGATATGAACCTGAAAATCACAGGACTTTCCGCTTCCGGAATTACTGAAAATACCCGTTTTACAAGAAATATGGAAGCACTGAACTCTGTACTTCCGGTTGGAAGCGGAGGAAAAGCATTTTCTCAGAGTTTCAACGCAGCAACACACTCAAGCTCCATAGATGTTTTTGACTCTTTGGGTTCAAAACATACTGTCAGAATGGAGTTTAGAAAAACAGCAGTCGATACGGCAACCGGAAGTACATGGGATATGCTTGTTTCGGTTCCTGAACCTGCTACGATCGATACAACGGCTCCTTATAATGAAAAAACAGGTTCGATCCGTTTCAACAATGATGGTTCACTTGCAACTTATAATCCGCCAAATATCTCTTTTTCGGCAAATAACGGTTCAGCACCTGATCAGCAGATCAGTTTGAGCTTTGGTACCGCAAATGCCTTTGACGGTATGACAAGCTTTGACTCACTCTCGGGGACTTCCGGAATCTCTCAAGACGGTTTCACCGGTGGGGATCTTGTCGGTATCAGAATCGATCAAAGCGGAACAGTGGTAGGCTCATTTTCAAATGGTAGAAGTTTTGGTCTTGCTCAGGTGGGTATGGCTAAATTTACGAACAATGAAGGTCTTGCAACAGAGGGTGGAAATACTTATATCCAAACTGCAAACTCGGGTGACCCTATTATTGGTACGGCAGCGACTTCTGGGCGTGGGTTTATTCAGTCGTCGGCATTAGAAGCTTCCAATGTTGACCTCTCTTTGGCACTGACTCAGCTTATCATCATACAAAGGGGTTATCAAGCAAACGGTAAAACCATTACCACTTCTGATCAACTTCTTCAAACTCTTATAGGTTTAAAACAGTAACATTAATCCTATTTTGATATAATTCCTTCAATATAAATGAAGGAATTATTCACATGCAATTTTCTGCTCCCCTTAAATCAAATTCAAAAAAAGTGATGCTTCTTGGTTCCGGTGAACTCGGTAAAGAGGTTGTTATTGAGGCACAAAGACTCGGTCTTGAGGTTATTGCCGTTGACAGGTATCAAAATGCAC
>JALUKO010000391.1 GCA_027056525.1 Helicobacteraceae bacterium
CAGAAGCTTAAAAGTGAAGTGATAGCGATGTTTCAAGAAGCCGTAAAACTTGAAGTGGAGTGGGGCAAGTACATCACTCAGGGTCAAATTCTTGGACTTACGGATGAGATCGTAGAGCAGTATATAAAATTTTTGGCAGATGATAGACTTACGGCAGTAGGGTTTGAGAAGCTTTATGATGTTACAAACCCTATCAAATGGGTAGATGATTTTGCAAAATTTAACGACCAAAAGACAAACTTCTTTGAGGGAACAGTGACAAACTATTCAAAAGGAAGTCTCTCTTTTGATGATGACTTCTAACCATGGGTGAGTACACACTTTGCTCACTCCTTTTTCGCACCACACCGAAGTATGGTGCTAACCTCCAAACACTTCTAAACCTTGTAGAGCAGACACCTGCCAAATCACTCATAGTAGCTCCGGAAGTTTGCCTGAGCGGCTATGACTACGATAACCTTGAAGCGGTCCTTGAGTTTGCAGAGGTAGCTAACAAAGCACTGAAAAAGGCTTCGCAGGAAAAAATCATCATACTTACTATGCTTGAGAGAAGGGATGGTGAGGTATTTAACTTTGCCAAAATTTTTCATAACGGTGCAATAGTATATGAACGTCCAAAATCAAGATTGTTCCGTTTTGGTGATGAGCATAAGTATATGAGCGAAGGAGATGATAAAGAGGTTCGGATAGTAGAAGTTGAGGGGATTAAAATCGGGGTGCTTATTTGCTTTGAGCTTCGTTTTAAGGATCTGTGGCAAAAGCTTGAGGGTGCTGATGTGATTGCGGCACCTTCGTACTGGGGTGTTCTGCGAACAGAGCATTTCAAGGTGATCACTCAGGCCCTGGCGATCATAAATGAGTGCTATGTTGTAGCAAGTGATTCAGAGGATGATGAGTGTACAAAGATGAGCGGTATTATCAGACCACATGGTGAGGTGCTTCATAATGGGAATAAGCCTTGCTTAGAACTGCCATATAACACAAAAGAGATCAAGACCATGAGACGATACATGGATACAGGAATAAAGTAATTGGACAGAATAACAGCAACTAAAACGGCAAGATTGGCACAGGAGTGTCATACATTTTTTGCTTTGAGTGACGAGGTCAAAGAGGCTATAGCAAAAACAAACAGAGAGGTGTTTGTGCCAAACGGTTTTAAGCACCATGCTTATAAACTCGATGCCCTTCCCATAGGAGCCGCTCAGTATATCAGTTCACCGCTCACAGTTGCTAAGATGACACAGTATCTTGAGCCTCAAGGTGCTGACAGAGTTTTAGAAGTTGGTTGTGGCAGTGGGTATCAGGCAGCTGTTTTGTCACACCTTTTTCGTGGTGTTTTTACGATAGAGCGTATAGAGCCACTTATTTTAGAAGCAAAAAAGCGTTTTAGAGCGCTTGGTATCCATAACATACATACAAGAACAGATGATGGACAAAATGGCTGGATTCAGTATGCTCCCTATGACAGGATCTTGTTTTCTGCTTCTGCAAAAGAGATACCTCAGAAGCTTTTTGAACAGTTGCGTGATGGCGGTATTTTGGTCGCACCGGTAGAAAAGGGTGGCAAACAGATCATAACACGTTTTAAAAAGAGTGGCACAACAATACAAAAAACTGAACTTGAAGCGTGTGACTTTGTCCCGATCCTCAATGGTGTTCAGAAGTAGTACTAAAGCTTTTTGATAGTAAAATAACATGAAATTAAACTAGGAAGTGGCATATGGAAAATGTTTATGGCATAGAATACTCAAAACCGGAAGTGGTCCTTTTGCAAGAGACAGGGATCGGTGTCGCAGAAGCAGCGGCAAGAACATG
>JALUKO010000392.1 GCA_027056525.1 Helicobacteraceae bacterium
GGCGTAGGAAAAACTGAAACACCGTTAGTCTCATTATAGAGTGATACATTTCCACCGATTACCGGTGTAGTAAGTTCTGCACATGCTTCTTTAATACCTTCACATCCTTGTCCAAATTGCCACATAACTTCAGGGTTTTCAGGGTTTCCGTAGTTCAGACAATCAGTAATAGCCAAAGGACGTGCTCCACTCATAGCTACATTTCTTCCTGACTCTATGACAGCAGCAGCTCCACCACCTCTTGGATCGATATAACAATAACGTACGTTACAGTCAGCACTCATCGCTAAAGCTTTCCCATTCTCTTTTACACGAATAACAGAAGCGTCAAGCTCTCCGCCTTTTTTGACAGTGTTGGTTTGTACCATTGAGTCGTATTGTGTATATATCCATGATTTATCAACCACTTCCATAGAGCAGGTTAACTTCTCAAATGCTTCCTGATTATCCACATTTTCAAAATCATCAATCCTCACATCAGCGATTGAGTCCAGATACGCCGGTTTTTTCATTGGACGGTTTAGTTCAGGAGCCTCTTCTGAAACGGGATCTACCGGAACCTCAGCCACTTTTTCACCATGCCAGAAAAGTTCCATATTTCCGGTATCTGTCACCTCACCGATCACCGCAGCATCTAAGTCCCATTTTTCAAAGATCTTAATGATCTCAGCTTCACTTCCTTTTTTTGCACAAAGTAACATTCTCTCTTGAGATTCACTCAGCATAAAATCATACGGAGTCATGTTCTCTTCACGTGCAGGAACCTTGTCTAGGTGCATAATCATTCCACTTCCCGAACGCCCTGCCATCTCAAAAGAAGAAGATGTAAGACCGGCCGCTCCCATATCCTGAATACCGACAACATGATCTGTTTTAAAGAGTTCCAAACATGCTTCTAAAAGGAGTTTCTCAGTAAATGGATCCCCCACCTGAACAGTCGGACGGAGTGACTTTGACTCCTCGGTAAAACTATCAGACGACATAACAGCTCCACCAAGCCCGTCACGTCCCGTTTTTGCACCGACATAAAGTACAGGATTACCTACCCCCTCTGCTTTACCATAAAAGATCTCATCGCTTTTTGCAAGACCCAAAGTAAAGGCGTTAACAAGGATGTTGCCATTGTAACACTCATCAAAACTTGTTTCACCACCAATAGTAGGAACACCCATACAGTTACCATAGCCACCGATCCCTTCTGTAACACCACGAACCAAATAACGTTGATGCTTAGAGATATCATCATCATTTAACACATTTCCAAAACGAAGTGCATTTAAGTTTGCTATAGGGCGTGCTCCCATGGTAAAGATATCACGCATAATCCCGCCAACACCTGTTGCCGCACCCTGATAAGGTTCAATAAAACTTGGATGATTATGCGACTCCATTTTAAATACAGCCGCATATCCATCACCGATATCTATAACTCCGGCATTTTCACCCGGACCTTGAATGACCCATGGAGCTTTTGTCGGAAACCCTTTTAAGTGTACTTTGGAAGATTTATAGGAGCAGTGCTCAGACCACATTGCAGAAAATATTCCAAGCTCTACAAGGTTTGGTTCACGCCCTAAAATCTGTTTGATATGTGTATAATCTTCTTGGGAAAGCTTATGGTTAGCTAATTGAGTATCTATATCTGGTAATTGTTGGCTCACGATGGAATCCTAAAATTTGGTTTTTAAACGGGGATTATATCTAAATAGTGCTAATAATAATTTTAATACAACTGTTATTTTCCCAAAAACCGGGAAAATAACATAGCATTTTCTTAGCGGACACAACGTACATTATAGGTGGTCGTTTTATCC
>JALUKO010000393.1 GCA_027056525.1 Helicobacteraceae bacterium
AATTCAAGGTGCTTTATTAGAAGAGCTATAGCAAAATATGTAAATTATCCTGACACTTTTACTTAAAATTTGATATATCAAAAAGGGATATTAAAAGCTTTCTACAATATGAAATAAATCTGGATCCAGGATTAAATTGTAAAAGAACGGAATTTTATATAGGTTATTATTTACAAATAACGGACATTTATCATGCATTGGAAAATGCCTGAAAAATGACTGTTGCAGACGGGGTAATGGGTGAGGCATTTTTTTATAAATGAAGAGCTTAAAAAGATGAATTTTAAGTGTCATCAGAGTAACTATAATTTGACCCACTTGATATACACAAACCATCTCATTCTGGAGCGGATTCCCAAGAAAGCTTTGCGTATTTACCCTTGCCTTTTTTAAGATTTTTCCTATCAATCATTTTCGCTTCGAACTCAAATTCTTCACTGATTCTAATAACGAGAAGTTTGTTGAAATTTCCAGCACGCTTCACCTGTACAGTATCATTTCCTTTTTCCGGTGAAATAGTTTTAACCTCTACCCAATCATTACCAAGACGACCATCGGAGCCCTGTGTTCCTGGAACATGCCGTACAAGTCCAAATTTGATTTCAGCATATAGCTCGCCAAGTTCTCCCCAAATTTGGAGATACCGACCTGTGGCTGCCTTATATTCTTGTGCCGAATTTACAAGCTCCTCGAAGATCTGAATTACTTCAATAGGTGCTTGAGGGTATTCCGCTTTAAGTTCTTGATCAGCAAGTTGGCTATTTATCCAATCCCAACTTATCCATTCACCGTCATCCCATATTCCATCAGATGTATCCATCATTGATATTCCTGTCATGGCGCAACGCATATTATTACCTATGTATAAAGATGTTCCAGTAACTTAACTGTTTTCACAGTTCAAAGAGGCGAGTAAAAAAGTCAAGTAATTAGGTTGTGATATTTAGTTTATTGCTTTAATCACGCGAAATAATCTCTAAAGTAACAGATGATATAGGAATTATTCGCTTTACAATCCCAGAAACCAGATTTGACCGCATTTTATCATTGAATTTATACCCAGGATTGCAGCTTAATATTGAGTCGTGATAAGCATTATGTCGAACAAGCCTGTCTTTAAATGCAAGTTCAATAATTACATGACTATCTGTTTCTTCAATATTATTAACCTTATCTATTCTTGTAAATGAGTCATTATGAAATGATACATCTTGAGCGTAAAACATTGCTAGTTGCAGGTTAGAACGGTACTCTCTTTTTACATAGTGAAGCACCTTTATTTCTTCCCGTAACGATTCAATTCTATCACTGACATTTAGCTCTTCAGCAGTAGGCGGTTGATTGAATTTTCTTACTCCAGATCTTATTTTCATCAACCTTTTTTCTAATTCATTTAGCTCTTTTTTCAAAGGTCTTACTTTATTTCGATAATCTTCGAATAGTTTCTGTTCCTGAATTTCCCACTCTTTTGCAGTTTTTAAACAATCTTCCTTTTCTATAGCTATTACCAAAGCACCTCTACCAAACTTAAGGTGGTAAAGTTCATAATCAGAAGGAGTGCTTAAATTAAAGACTTTACTCATAGATTTCTATAATATATTTTCATAAATAACGTTTGAGTTGAGTGGCAAAGCATCATTTAGCGTCATCCCGCTCAACGAACAGTTATGTGCTGTAATGCTTTTTAAATGTAATAATTTATGTTGGATAAATGTATATGATTATTCTTATTTTTCATCGTCTTTTTCATCACTATGTCCATTGTATTCATCATTGTTTGGATTAAGCTGATCTGCATGGTTATCTAAGCTATC
>JALUKO010000394.1 GCA_027056525.1 Helicobacteraceae bacterium
CGACAATTTTTATGTAACAGAGGATAGGTAATGGCGTTCGATAACGAATCATTTGAAGAAGAAGAAAATTTTGCAGAGATGTTTGCTGCAAGTGAGAAAAAGCAAGAAACAAGTCGCATCGTAGAGGGTGAAATTGTTGAGATCCAAGAGGATGAAAACAGAGCATTAGTTGGCGTTGGTGACAAGCTAGAAGGTATTATATACTTGGATGAGATCCGTGGTGAAGACGGAGAACTGAAGTTTAATACCGGCGATAAGATTAAAGTAATGATTATGGGATACTACAATGAGCGTCCTAAGATTTCATACAAAAAAGTTTTAGAGCAACAAAAAACTATTGATTTTATTGATGCAAACAAAGAAAACTTCGAAGATGTGGTTATAGAAGGTATTATCGTTAAGAAAAACCGTGGTGGCTATGTAGTAGAAGCTGATGATGTTTCTTTCTTTATGCCTCGTTCATTGGCTGCGTTTAAAGACAGTGATGATGTAGTGGGTCGTAAGATCAAAGCACAAGTTGTTAAGATTGATGAGGCAGAGAACTCTATCGTAGTTTCTCGTCGTAAACTTTTCAATGAAGAGCGCAAAAAGAAAAAAGAGATCATAGACAAGCTAATGGAAAATGATACTATCGTTGAGGGTACTATCAAGAAGATCACTAGCTATGGTATGTTTGTTGATGTTGGCGGTGTTGATGGTTTAGTGCACTACAATGAGATCTCTTACAAAGGGCCGGTAAATCCGTCTAAACTTTATAAGGAAGGTGATGTTGTAACTGTGAAAGCTATCTCTTATGACAAAGATAAGCGTCATCTTTCACTCTCAATCAAAGCAGTGCTTCCAGATCCATGGGCAGAAGTAGAAAGTGAACTTGATGAAGGTGATACTATCACTGTAACTGTTTCAAATATTGAAGCATATGGTGTATTTGTTGATCTTGGAAATGATATAGAAGGCTTTTTACATATCTCAGAGATCACATGGGATAAAAATGTTAAAAATCCAAACGATTACTTAGAAGTTGGTCAAGAGATCGATGTTGAAGTTATTGAGATCAATCCTAAAACACATAAACTACGTGTATCACTCAAAAGACTTTTACCAAAACCATTTGATGAATTTGCAAAAAAATACAAAGAGGGTGATGTTGTAACAGGTACGGTTACATCCCTAACTGACTTTGGTGCATTTGTGCGTATTGACAGTGTTGAAGGTCTTTTACATAACCAGGATATCTCTTGGGAGAAAAATACAAAAGCAAAAGATGTTTTAAAATCCGGTGATGAAGTAGAAGTTAAAATCGCTAAAATCAACTTAGAAGATCAAAAAATCTCTTTAAATCGTAAAACACTTTTAGAAAGTCCTATCGATAAATTTGCTACAACTCACAAAGTGAATTCTGTAGTAAAAGGTACGATCCGTGATATTAAAGATTTCGGTATATTTGTATCTTTGGATGACGGTGTTGATGCACTTATTCGTGATGAAGATCTTTCTCCTCTTGTTAAAGAAGAGTTAGAGCCGGGTCAAGAGATAGAAGCAGCCATAGCTGTTATTGACACTCGCCGTGATCGTATCCGTTTATCTGTGAAAAAACTGGATTATATTAAAAATCAGGCACTACTTGAAGAGATTAACGATAATCAATCTCACTCTTTAGGTGACTTGATAAAAGATAAATTTAAATAAACACAATGCAAAAGATACTAAAATGGTTCACTCCGGTGCTTGCACTAGGGGTTGCCGTTTTTATTGTCTTTTTTTTAATTTCAATCAACTCTCCTTCTGACTTAGATGATGTTGAAAGACAACTTAATTATCAAAGTGAAACTGTTCAAGAAAAACCAAAAAAACTTTGGTTAGATCATTTTTCAAAAACTGAAAGATTGGGTTATTTTTATCCTGTCAACGAAGTCTACATAAAAGTTGATCTCAAAAAAGAAGTTGTTCCTGAAACTATCTATAAACTTTCTGCTTCTGTTTTAGACCCATATCAGCTTTTTTGTTTAAAAGAAGAGTTAAGACAACACAATCTAAGGTATTATCTCAGAAAAGATAAAGATAGAGTTGAGTTATATATTTTTTCCAAAAGTATTGACAAGTTGAATTCTTTGGTAAAAATATTGAAAAATTATCAAATCTCGGCAAAAATTATGCCGTATAAAGAGGATGTATAATGCAAAAATATACTGTAGTCGTTTGTGACCATATTCATGAAGCCGGTCTTGAGATGCTTAAAAATGATGAAAACATCAATTTTGTTATGGCAGCTGATGTTGATAAAAAAGAACTTGTTGAAAAAATTATTCCAACCGCAGATGTAGCTATTACAAGAAGTTCTACAGATGTAGATACTTTTTTCATTGAACATGCAACGAACCTAAAAGCGATTGTTCGAGCAGGTGTAGGTGTTGATAATGTAGATATCCCCGGATGTTCTAAAAAGGGTATCATTGTCATGAATGTGCCGACTGCCAATACCATCGCAGCAGTTGAGCTTACAATGACACACATGCTTTCTTGCATGAGAATGTTTCCTTATTCTCATGATCATTTGAAAAATCAAAGAATTTGGAAGCGTGAAAAATGGTACGGGCACGAACTTAAAGGGAAAAAACTAGGTGTGATCGGTTTTGGTAACATTGGTTCTCGTGTTGCAAAACGTGCCAAGGCATTTGAAATGGATATTGTTGCATATGATCCATATATTCACCCATCAAAAGTTACAGATCTTGATATGACATATACGAAGAACTTTGATGATATTTTAGCATGTGATGTTATAACTATTCACACACCTAAAAATCAAGAGACTATAGGTATCATTAGTGAAAAAGAGATTGCTAAAATGAAGGATGGCGTAGTACTTGTTAACTGTGCACGTGGAGATCTTTATAATGAAGATGCTTTGTATAATGGACTCAAATCCGGAAAGATCCGTTTTGCGGGTATTGATGTATTTGGCAAAGAACCTGCTACCGATAACAAGTTGCTAGATCTTGACAATATTGTAGTGTCTCCCCACCTTGGTGCAAATACATATGAATCACAATATAACATAGGCACGCAAGCAGCTGAAAATGCCATAGCAGCAGCTAAAGGTATCGCGTATCCAAATGCAATGAACCTCCCTATAGATGAATCAAAGATACCACCGTTTGTAAAACCATTTTTAGAGATGGGTCAAAAGATAGGCTTTTTGGCATCACAAATCAATAAAAGTCAAATCATCTCTATCAAGGTTAGTGGAAATGGTGAGATCGGTGAGTATGTAGATTCACTTTCAACATTTATAACAGTTGGCGCTATGAGTCAATCAAGTGATAAAATCAACTATGTCAATGCAGATTTTATAGCTAAAGAGAAGGGTGTTTCCATAGAAGCAGATAACCTTGGTGATTCAACTGTCTATAAAAACCTGATAACGGCAAAACTGACAACTGCTGATGGTATCACGACAATCAGTGCAACAATCTTTGATGATGGGCTGCAGCGTATTGTTGCTATTGATGGTTTTGACATTGAGGTGGCACTTAAAGGTGACATGATTTTATTTAAAAATTCTGATGTTCCGGGTGTTATTGGAAGTGTTGGCACTATTTTGGCAAATAACAATGTTAACATTGCTGATTTCTCACTTGCAAGAAACGCAAACAAAGAAGCCTTAGCTGTTATACTTGTAGATAATTCTGTAGATGACAAAACATTGCAAGAGCTTGCAGCCTTAGAAGCTTGTATCAGTGTACACTATGCAAAGATCTAGTTTTTCTAAGCTTTAAACTTTAACAAACTTTTAGTAAAATATTGGGATCATATAAGATTTTTAACTTGTGATCCCGGTATATATAGACTCTCTTCATTGCATTTTTTTCTTTTGAATATAATTTTAAATAATTCATAAACAAAGAGAACTATGTCAAAGCATAATTCCCCTTATCTTTTGAGCATTATTGATCATATTGAGCACAATCGCACATCTATAGTAGATGAATGGGTAGGTTCAAAAAAGCTCATCAGGATATTTAGCGCATATAAAATTTCTCTCAAAAAGTTTGAGAGTACCTATGGGCTTTCTATTGTAGAGTATTTTATTGCGACCACCAAAGAGCAAAACAACAGCAACACCTCTGCTGCTATGAAAAAAATGCTTTACTTCTTTTTGGAGCGAGATATAACCCCAAAGGATATATTTGATATTTTCCGTATTTTACAAGGGGTGTTGATACATTCGATTTTTCAAATTAGCGGTGTAAAAGAGCAGGCACTTTCATATATAGATGAACTCAAGCAGATACTACAGATCATTAACTTTGTTAATACAAAAATATTTTTAATACAAAACGAGCATATAATACTTGCAAACAGACTATTTTTAGAACTTCTTGGCGTAAAGAATATGCAAGAGTTGAATAAAAAATATTTGAATACACTTGAGTTCATGCACAATGTTGACAGTGATGCTTTTGATGTAAACAATGTGAGCAGTTGGCTTGAAAATATGAATGAGCACAAAAAAGCTTTTAAGGCAGATATCTTTCATCACAAATATGCCAAAACATTCACCTATAACGGACGTGTAACTGTGCTTCCAGATACCAAACCTCCAAAATACATAATAACACTTAACTCTATTGAGCAATCCGATGAGAGTGAGGATGACACTTCTGAGGGCGATAATCAGACAAACATGAAAGATTTTTATAATTATGCAGAGTTTGAGCATATGTTAGCAGAGATGCAAAGAGAAGCCAAAAAAAGTTTCACTCCAATAGCATTGATTGTTGTTGATGTTGTAGAACTTCAAAAGATCAATGACGAGCAGGGGGTTGAAGCCGGTGATATGGTTTTAGGGGAGGTTGCCAATGATATCAGATCTCATGCAACACAGAGCATGAAGATAGCCCGACTGGAAGGGAGTCGTTTTGGTATTATTATGCCCTATACGTCACAACAGAAGTGTTATGAGTGGTGCTATTTTTTAAGTGTAGAGTTAAATAAAAAACCCGAAAGAAAGACACTTTCTCTAACAAGTGTTGATGAGAGTTTATGATCTTGCAGATATGCAAAGTGAATCCCTGACTTTAAGAACTGATTTTGAAAATATTGAAATCATACAAACACTGCCTTATCAACAAAAATTTACAAAGATATTGCAACAGCTCGCTACACTACACACTTCACTATATTATAAGAACATACCCGTAAGTTCTGATGCAGAGATAGTGCATGTATATGATGATAACATACTGCTTAAACTCTCCAAAGCACAAATGGCAGTAGCAAAGCATAACAGCCATATATTTTTTCATATATCATCTTTTGGAAATGTCAAGGCGTCTTTGAAGATCATAGATCTTGAAAAACATTTGGTAAAAATAGATAAGTTTACAGTAGATAAATTTTCACCACTGCAGCGTCAAAAAATCCGTGTCGATGCGAAAGAAAATACACATATAGATGTGATCTCCGGAGAGCCTCTCTATAAAGGGATGGTGCTACTTGATCTCAATGAAGACGCGATAGCTCTGGCAATGCCAAGACGTGGGAACTTACAAGAGGGTAGTTTTGTGTCTGTGGCTATGACACTTTATCTTCAAGACGAGGTGCAGGAGTTTCATAGTAATGCAACTGTGTATAGAGTAGAGAAAACAAAAGATTTTTACAAGATAGTTATGATGTTTCAGGTTGATACGGAAAATTTCAAACTTTTAAACAAATATATCGCCATGAGACAAATGCAGATCATTCAAGAGCTTAAATCGCTTTACTAAAGAAACTATGATAGCGACACCCGCAAGATTTTGAAGTTTTTTTGATATAAAAGTATGTTTTTACAAATTTTGTAGTGTTAAATGATATCTTTTTAGATAAAATAGTTGCAATTAACGTTTTTACTTATAGTGGAAAAAAGTTATACTTGATTTAATACTTTTTATCGGAGAAAAAACTATTGACTGGTAGAAGGAATTTATCATAGGTTTTGGTGTATTAGTAGTTTGTCTTGATGAAGAGCTAAGAACTGATGTATTTGAAGCTATTAAAAAGCTAATAGAAGAATACGAAATATAGACGATGAAGCTAGTTTTAGAAGATAGCAGTTTTAACAATGCAGTTGTAAAAATAAATGCACATAAATATAAAAATAGTATGATATTGATGAAGTTGTGAGTATGTAGGGGAGAATGATATGAGTTTTACAAAAGGTTCAGAGTGGAGAAAATGGGATTTACATGTGCATACAAAAGGTACAAATAAAAATGATCAATTTAAAAGTGAAAATTTTGATGAGTTTTGTGTAGTCTTTTTTAAACAAGCAATAGAAAATAATATAAG
>JALUKO010000395.1 GCA_027056525.1 Helicobacteraceae bacterium
TGTCGAAATGAACCGTTACTTGGTATGATGTGTGCTCTGCGAATTTATATGTAAAATGGTCGTTTCCCCAGAAGTCCTGGGCGAGCTTCCGCAGATCAATCTTCACATCAATTTCCTTGTCGTCGTTAGGGGGTAGGGTTATTTTTATGGGTTTGACTTCTATTCCCCTCTGATAACTCTTAGCCCAAGCGTTATGAACTGTTCCAAAGTCCACAGAGGTTACAGATACAGAGACACTGTCGTTTCCAGTGTTTAACAGTGTAACTTCACAGGTAGTTGAGCCATCATATGGAATGACAGAATCCATACATTCCATGCTCGCAATAACATTCCCAACAGGTTTCACTTCCACCTTCACTTCACTCCAGTGTTCTTCTCCTTCCCCGTTGGGTTTTCCATCATAATTGTCGAGGAAGAGCCTGAACGTGTGGTTCCCCACACCGTAAACCGTGTAGGAGAAGCTGATGTTCTTCTCCCCGTTAGCCGGAATCCTGCCCTCAAAACCGTCAATCCTCTTGATGACAGCCCCTTCCTCATCCTCGACGAAACCACTGAGTGGAAGAGCCCCATTTTCAAAGTTCTCAACATGAACCGTGAACCACACTGTCCCACCACCATCAAGCTCCCTCGGGAAGGCCTCCAAAGAGATGGCAAACTGCTGGCCCGGATAAGCAACACTCACGCTCCCGCTTTTTTCGTCCTCTTCAAACTTTTGCCCCCCAATGAGGTTGTAGAGTTTTAGCACGTAAGAGTGCTCTCTGCTCATGTAACAAGTGCTCATTGAACTCTTTAAATCCCTTGTCACTTTTATCAACTCCAAAGAGGATTAAGTTATCCTCGGCGGCCTCCACATTCTTGGGAGATCAAACTTCAGCCACAGGATGAAAACGGCTGAATAAACTATGAGGAATAGTAGTAGTTCCCTTTGAACTCCAAACTCTTCAATCAGAGCGCCCAGGGATAAGATGACATAAGGGACTTTAAGGAGATAAAAGGCCCTCCTGTTCTTCCCGTAGTCTATCAGTAGCATTAAATGAAACGCCCAATAACTGGCCAAAAGAGAAAGAACCCAACCTGCACCATGAAGCTTAAGGAACAACAATATAACAAATCCCATGAGATACCCTAATATAACGTCACCAACACTTTCATCCCCTTCACGTTTAGAAAGGGGCCTTTCATACTCGAAGTAGAACAAATAAGAGGACAAGGCGGATAAGAATAACCATGAAACAACTGCAATATATGACCCGTTGTACTTAATGCCCGCCACAAAAGTCGAGGAGAACACCAAGATTACCAGCCCTTGATGGCATGATTTTGTTTTAATTCCTATGGCCATCCCCAGAATAAGGAAAAGATAAAGGAGTAAGATGAGACTTTCCGCCCCCATTTTAGATCACCACTTCTTCAGTATTCCCCTTATGAACCCCTGAGCAATCTTAAAAATCTCCCATGCCGTCTTTGCACGTTGCCCTGCCTTCGCCGCGATTATCACTCCTTTTAATGCTTCACCAGAGGCAACGAACGATGCTACATCAGCCGGGACTACCACATAAACAGTGCTACTGGTCTTAACAGTGACATAGCTGCTAACGGTGTATGTTTGGGTTGTGAAGTTATTCCCGATCAGCGTTCCCAGCCTGAACTTTATGGTTACTGGCATGCTGTAGTACCCGTAGACCCAGTAACGGGCAAAGGCCGTAAAGTCAGTGGTCCAAGCGGTGAACTTAATGTAAATGTTTCCAGTACTCTTGGGATAAATTATGGTTGAAGATTTGCTATCTATTGCCCCATTAGAGTGATCCATTGGAAAGTCCACGGAGATAACGTCTGACTTACTCAGATCAATGGATGCTGTATTTTGCGTGGGATTTCTGAACCCAACCATACACGTTTCTGTGCCTTTATAATCCAGAGTTCCATCAACCTGCAAAAACAAATCACCACATGAAACCCTATCCATCTCAAGGTGGGGGGCACTTATAACCTCTACGTATGCCCATGCCATTGGTATGCCTCCTATTTTCAGGGTTAGAGTCGTGTTCTGAGTTATGGGGCCTATGGTCGCCATAATCCTTGCGGTTTTGTGGGCGTAGATTGTTAGCTGACCATTCGAGATAGAGTAATTAAGCCCCTGATAGCTCCTGTGCGGCCACCGGACGTTTCCGGAACTGTCAACTATTTGTATCGACCAAGTCTGCTTGTAATCCTTCAGATTCTCAACGGTAATAAAGGCAGTCACATTATCACCGGCCTTTACTGCATCCGGCTCAACCTCAAGCCACGCGGAGAGACCATTCACCACCCGCGAAACACTCACACTCCCCCTTTCCTCGTCTTCCTCAAACTTCTACCCGTTGCTAACAGAATACAGTTTAACCGGAGCCTTCTGAGTGCTTGGATAACTGCTGTCAATCCTTACGTTAAAGTCCACAGTATCGCCCTCCTTCTTGTAGCCAGACTCAGGAGTTACGTTGAGGATTTCTCGCGTCCCTGTCCAGTCATTACTTTGAAAGACAATGCAAGGTGCATGAACGCTATCAAAAAATAAAGGAGAGACCCTCCTGAGAACTCATTATTATGTATCATAATGTAGAGGGGAGCCAAGATATAGAGCACGGCAAACAGTCCCAGTAAATACCAGTAATTCCTGACGAAAACATGGGGATGGCTTTTGAGAGCGTTGATAAGATACAACGTTCCAAGAATGGAAGCAACCAGCAGGACCGTTCCAATAATCGGGTACCTAGTAGTCACGTAAACACCAAGAATAAGGCCAAGATAGGAAAAAGGATACACAAAAGCCCACGCATACAGACTAGCAATTCCTTCCAAGTCATTCCTACGGACGGCCTCTCTATTGCCAAGAATCATCAGCTGGGATAATATGAGGAAAGGGGTAATAACAATCAAAGGGAAATTGAGAAAACCCTCAAAATTAATTGCCACCTTAACCACCCCCAATAGATTCTCGTTATTGAATTCCAATTAACTTGCACAGTAAATTCTACCTTCGTGTTCCCATTTTGGGGTATTATAATTTCCATTATCTTCTAATCAAATCATTTCTCTTTCAATTCTCATCATTTTTCCAGCCCCAAGCATACTCGGGAATGTTATCCAGAATCCCACCAACTGAACCCCCATCGTCCGAATGTCTTTTCACATTCTTATCATTGATAGACTCTATCTCCCCCTGGAACCAGTGAGTAACTATTGCATAGCTCAAGGCCAAGGGGGTCTCACAAACTCCAGCAAGAACCACCGTGGGAATGTACAGAAACACAATACACTTCAAATTTATGTTTCTGCATTTGTTCTTAAAATAATACCAGAGGAATACCCACAGGAGAATCAGTGAGTAGCAAATAGAACACTGGAAAAAGGAGATTGTGACAATGGCAACAAAATAAGGAATCGAAATAAGGGCGCCTCTGTTTTTGATGTCTACCTCAGATAGCCCAAAGAGGTTCCTATGAACATTGAGCAGGAGCGCTCCGATGAGTAAAGTAATGTTTGCCATGGAAATGATAAGTACGTTTTTCAAATTGAATTTTAGTCCAACGTACATCACGAGCCCTACAGCAGTAAGGGAAACCAACGGCCTTAGCCCTCTAACTTTTATCGAGATTACAAAAAGTAGGAGCAACAAAATTAAAGGAAAGTAAGACAGAACGCTCATGCTCTTAACCTCCTCAAGTACCTAGTTTTTTTTCACTTTTCTTTTTTCTTTCTAAATACAACATAATCATCTACAGGAAAAAGCATACTACTCAAATAAAAGAATAAATAAACTATAGGAATAGATACAACAAACACTATGATTAACAACCTTATATTAACAACTAGATTTGTCACCCAGATGAGGGCAAAGGCCAACAAATAAATTGAAAGAAGGAACGAAAAAGACTTTTTAAATTTCATTGACTATCACCTAATCACATTACTTTTACAATATCAATATCCCCTCACTTTTTCTTCTAGGTAATCACCTTTTTGGATTCTTAGATGACCCTTCTAGCTTTTGTAGTCTATGGGAGTAAAGTATCAAGAGTGAGTAGGCTAGATAAACTACACTAGGTATAATTCCAGCATTCGCTGAATTAAGCTTCCAGTAAATCATTATAAAAGAAAGTAAAAATAACACAGTTAAATAAATCACGGAGCATAAAAAGCTTTTTGAAATCTTGCCAAACAACTTTTTCCCACTTTCCTTTCTTTTTCCCACAAACAGTATAAAAATAAACATCCCTATGTATCCAATAGTTTCATTTAACAATCCAAAATCTAACAAGATAGTCATAGCAGTTGCAATAGAAAGAACTGGCACAGTTCCAATTTCCCAATCAATAAGAAGTTCACCTACCATAATCCTGTAAGCAAGTGCCACAATGAAAATAAAATTAAGGACAAAATAAACAAGAAGTATCTCAGCCAAACTCATAGGCATCACCCAGAATCACCTATTATCATGTTGTTATCACCGGCATTCTCTGGGATGGGCGAATTAAGAACATACTGCCACAGCTTTATGTATAGGACAGCCGCTCCCGCGATTGTGCCAGCAGTACTTGCAGAAACACCACCGGCAATTTTTGAAAGTCCTGAGTAAGTAGATAGCAAAGTCACGATACTTTTAGCGTCTGTAAATGTTCCCACGATTTCATTTTTCACTTCTTTTGCTCCTGAATATACCGTTTCTGCAATCTCCTTTGGCGTAAGTGGACGAGGATTCATTTCAATCACTGAAATTAGAGGATTTTTTAGTAAATTTAAATAGACCTTAACAGCAATTGGTGTCATTGGGTTTATGTTGCTCAAGTCCACAGGAACCATGCTCTGAAGTTCATCATTTAGTGGTATGGAGAAAGCCAAGGTTCCAGAGGAACCGGGCTTGACTTCCAACGTACTTTGGTTAAGTTGTGTAACAGTATGTTGCTTATCACTCCAGTCATAGATTTTCCCACCAGCAAAATATACATCAGTAATCCATAGGGTTATTGTGTTGCTATCATTGCTTTTTACATAAATATTACCATTTATTGAATCCACAGTCTCATCAACAAGCTCCGGGTTACACTCCATCCATGCCACCACGTTGCCCTCGGGCTTCACGGTTATAGTCTTATCGTCCGCAGGAGTGCCGTTAACGAAGAGAGTGAACATGTATTTTCCAGGATTATCAAGGCCAAAATCAAACCACGTAACGTTCTTTTCTTCATTTGGAGCAAGCTGGTAGACATAGCTATGAATTACTGTAACAGGCTCGTGAACTTTTCCAGCAGGATCCATGTAACTATACTCAACTATAACCGGGAAATTATAGGTGAATTTGTCAACGAGACTCTTAACATAAACGTCAAAGTGAGCCTTTGTGCCTGTTGTCACCGTACTGCTGATGTTGGATTCAAACCACCCTGTAACTTCTATTGAACTGGGGCCAACTTGTATTGTTCCATTCTTCCAGGATTTTAACGTATTATTCTGCCAAAGCCCAATAATCCATGAATGCAAACCAGCTGAAAGAGCCCTCCAGTGGAGAGTAAAACTCTTCTCGGAGCTGGCCTTGATGCTACCGCTCACAGAGTCAACCTTCTCACTGTCGATAAAAAGATCAAGCTCCACTTGCTTGCTCGAAGAGTACGAGTTATTAACAAGGACGTTGAAACTCACAGTATCACCGGCTTTGATTGTAGAGTTTGGTTTGGTATGAACACCCTCAAGCCACATAGCACCAGACGGCCCTATCACTATCACCTCTCCACTGTCAGAGGCCGAGGACACCCCAAAATCAAAGGTGCTGTACTTGCTAACCACGACACTGCCTGGACCGTTAGGCCACACCTTCTTGCCACCAAAGTCAACCTCCTTTAAGCTAAGTTTTATTATTATGCGGTTGATGTTTTTTGATGATAACCAATGAAAGACCGGAGTACAACAATGCTATTATCCATGCGATACCGCAGAATCTCCATGAAATTGATGAATGCAACCTAACGAACTCGCATGTGGTCACTCCAAACAGTCCATTAAAGATTATTGTCTCTAATTGAATACCAAATTTCGTTGCTGCTATGTGTATTAGAACAACCCCACCTAACAACGCTAGGGAAACTTCTGAATGCACACTCAAGGCCAACGTTAATAAGATTGCAATATAATACCCCTCTCTGTAACTTGTTTTATGTCCAAGTTCATATGTGAAAACGTTGACTAACAAAGAGGCAATTATAATTATTCCCACTACCTGAAAGGTTCCCGAAGTCAGGGTCATTAAAAGGCTCGCAAATGGAATAAAAGTGGAGGCGACAATAAAAGGATGGCTATC
>JALUKO010000396.1 GCA_027056525.1 Helicobacteraceae bacterium
TGAGTCAGTTAAATGCTGCATATATCAGAGCACAGATACAAGAGCAAGATAAAAATATAGCAAGACAAAGAGAGATCGCAAAAATGTACAGTGAAGCTCTTGATGGGGTAGAACATGTCACAATTCCGGATATGAGTAATAATGAGCATCCTTTTTCTCTTTATATCATCAAAATAGATAAAAATCGTGATTCATTTGCAGTTGACTTAAGAGATGCCGGCGTGGAAACGGGGCTTCACTATATCCCTTTGCACCTTTTAACATACTATAAATCAAAGTATGCCTTACGGGTTAATGACTTTCCTGTAGCACTTAGAAGTTTTCAGCAGGTTTTATCACTTCCCATCTATGCCAGTATGGAAGATAAAGAGGTGAAGTTTGTAATAGATACCATTAAGAAAATTGCTAAAACAAAAGTTTGAAAAAATTCTTCGTATTTTGGGTTGAAGAGTATTTCTACAACCCAAACCTGATCCACAAAATCATCTCTGTTTTACTCTTACCGTTGAGTTTGCTTTATTGTTTTGGAATGTATATACGTTTTAAAACCAAACAAGCCCAAGACCTTGGTGTTGCTGTTGTGAGCATTGGGAACTTGAGTGTTGGTGGAAGCGGGAAAACTCCTCTTGTAAGTGCCCTTGCTAGCAAGTATGAAAATGTTGCCATCGTTTTACGTGGGTATGGAAGAAAAAGTGCAGGGCTCTATGTTGTCAGCGATGGAGAAAATATTTTATGTGATGTTAACACAAGCGGTGATGAAGCGATGATCTATGCACATAAAGTACCTCAGGCGATTGTCATAGTTAGCGAAGATAGAAAAGAGGGGATCAAAAAAGCAAAAGAGCTGGATGCACAACTTGTTTTTTTAGATGATGCTTACTCAAAGCATGATATAAAAAAACTGGACTTTATCATAGAAGTGAAAAGTGAGAACGGGAGCTGTTTGCCATCAGGACCATTTAGAGAGAGAAAATGGGGTCAAAAGAGGGTCTATGTGCTTAGAGAGGGGAAAGATTTTGAAAGAATAGTGGAACTTAAAAATAAAAGTGATAAAATGTCATTAGTGACTGCCATAGCAAGACCAAATCGCCTCGATCCTTTTTTACCGGAAGTGGTAAGTAAAAACTATTTTGAAGATCATTATTTCTTTAAAAAAGAGGAGTTAGAGGAGATTTTGCAAAGAGATGGTGCTGATTCTCTTTTACTTACATATAAGGATTTTGTAAAGGTTGAATCATTTAAACTTCCGATTTCTCTTTTAGATCTAGAAGTGAAGGTGGATGAAGATATTTTTAAAATTATAAATAATTATAAGGAAAACTACGGTGCAAAAAAAAATTGAAACTGTTAAAACCCTACTTGATGCTTTACCGTTTATAAAAGAATTCAATAAAGAGATCGTTGTTATAAAATATGGTGGATCTGCACAAACATCACCTCAGTTAAAAGAGAAGTTTGCAGAAGATATCTTGCTGATGTATCTTGTGGGTATTAAGCCTGTTATTGTTCACGGTGGTGGAAAAAAGATTACCGATATGCTCGATGCACTGAAAATAGATACAAAATTTATTGACGGTCAAAGGGTAACAACAAAAGAGGTGATGCGAATAGCAGAGATGATTCTCAGTGGAGAGATAAACAAAGAGATCGTTTCTATTTTAAACTCTCACGGTGCCAAGGCGATAGGTGTAAGTGGGAAAGATGCTCATTTTATTACCGCTAAAGCAAAAGATTTTGCCAAGTGGGGTCTTACCGGCAATATTACCAATGTTAAACCTGATGTTATCTCAAACCTTATTCATGAAAAATTTGTTCCTGTAATTGCCCCTATTGCGGCAGGTGAAGAGATGGGACACCCCGGGTTTAATATAAACGCAGACCTTTGTGCTTCATACGTTGCAAAAGCCATTGGTGCCAATAAGATCATCTTTCTAACAGATACAGCAGGCGTTCTTAACAAAGAGAAAGAACTTTTAATGACCCTAACTAAAGATGAGGTGGTGGCACTCAAAGAGGATGGCACGATCCATGGCGGGATGGTTCCAAAAGTAGATGCCTGCCTTGAAGCGATAGAAGGCGGTGTGAACAAAGCACATATTATTGATGGAAGACTTGAACATTCTATGCTTTTAGAACTTTTTACATCTGAGGGTGTCGGAACACAAATTGTAAAATAATATAATAATAAAATATTATAGGCTAATACTAAGAAATTGCTTGATATAATCGCGAAAATTAAAAATTAGGAAATAAAATGTACGGAATGTTTGAAGACGAAGATGATGTATTTATGGGCTCACCGAAAAGTAAATTGATGGATATTATCTTCAATGCCAACAACGATGTTGTAAGGTATGATCTTGAAAAATTTATACAAAGGCGTGCTGCTATGGAGCTGCTTCTTGAAAAAGAACTAGGTGCAGAATATGATAGAGTAATTGAAAATATGCTTGTTTCAGAGATGGATGCAGTTGAAAATAAATCTAAAAGTTTATGTATTGAACTGATGGGTGATATAGTTTCAAAAAGTGAATAAATACATTGAGAGTTATATTTCAGGTTTTTATCTTTGTAACACTATGTTTTAGTGTTACATATGCAAACGATTTTAGAGATGTAAAAACTATTTCTCTAAAAAAGGATGAGCAAAAGAAAATTCTTGTAAAATATGACTCCGTTGAAAAACTCTTTAAATTTAGGTGGACACTTTATAAAAATGGTGCTCTTGTGGTTTTGAGATCTTATGATAAAATTGTTGCACAAAACATACTTTATCTAAGAGATAAGAACCAAAGTTTTCGTTTTGAGTTGCAACCAAAAGGTTTGAGCTATAACGTACCCTATATGTTAGTTAAATTTAAAGAGTTTCATTATGAAACGAATGAAGCAGTTTTTGAGCTGTTTTTGTCTGATAGTGAGATGCAAATCAGACTAAAATATTTGAAAAATGGTTAAAGAGGGATGATGCAAAGAGTTGAGAGTGAAATAGCAAGATTGATACAAGAGATTGACTATGATGAAGTAACACACCTGTTTACAATGCTTTCAGGCGGCAAAAGGCTGAGGGCAAAGCTTATTTTAAAAATAGCTCCAGATGATGAAAAAGCACCTCTATTGGCAGCTATTGTAGAGCTGATCCATGCCGCGAGTCTGCTACATGATGATGTGATCGATGAAGCACTACTCAGACGCGGTGTTGCTTCTGTGAATGCGACTGAAGGGAGTAAAGTGGCTGTAATGCTTGGAGATATTTTATATTCAAAGGCTTTTACAGAGTTGGTCGGCTTTAACAAAGAGATAGCACAAACAATAGCGGCATCTGTCACAGCACTCTCTAAGGGTGAGATGCAAGATGTGAAAATGGCAGAAAAATTCAACAGTGATGAAAAAGTATACTTGGATATGTTGTATTTAAAAACAGCTACTCTCATAGAAGCAGCAGCAAAAGCAAGCGCACTCTTGGCTTCTAAGGATGCACAGAAGTATGCGATATATGGTCGTAATCTTGGTCTTTCTTTTCAAATAATAGACGATATTCTGGATATCACCTCAGATGAAGCTACTCTTGGCAAGCCTGCGATGAATGACTTTGTAGAGGGAAAATGTACACTTCCCTATATCTATCTGCATGAGGCTTTAGATGCGCAAGGGCAAAAAAGGCTCGAAGCTTTACATGCCAAACCTTTAGAGGAAGAAGATTCCAAATGGATTAAAGAGAAGATGCAAGAACATAAAAGTATTGAAAGGTCTTTTGAACTCGCAAAAGAGCTTTCAAATGAGGCAATGCAAGCTGTAAAGGATGATACAGAGCTTGTTGAAATTTTACAAATAATGATAAAGAGAAGTTACTGATGCACTACTTAACAATAAGTTTCACACACAAAAATTCAACTTTAGAGATAAGAGAAAAACTCTCATACCCCGATGCTGATTCACAGCGTGAGTGTTTATGCAAACTCAATGATAATGACGCTATCAATGAGACTATTTTGATCTCTACATGTAACAGAATGGAAGTATTTTGCAGCTGTAGTGATCTTGTAGAGGCTACAAATCATATATTTAACATGTTGACACAAAGAGCCGGCATAAGTATAGAAGAGCTTGAGGGTCGTGCTGATGTTTTTGATGATATCAGTGCAATTCACCATATTTTCAGTGTTGCAAGTTCTTTAGATTCACTTGTTATCGGTGAGACCCAAATCGCAGGTCAGCTCAAAGATGCGTTTAGATTTTCCAGTGAGCATGGTTTTTGTGGTCAAAAACTTGCACGTGCGATGCATCATGCATTTAAGTGTGCTGCAAAAGTGAGAAATACTACAGATATTTCATCGAAGCCTGTTTCGATCGCCAGTGTGGCAGTTGCACAACTAAAATCTATTGTAGATGATCTAAGCGATAAAAAAGCTCTTGTGATCGGTATCGGTGAGATGTCTGAGATCACAGCAAAACATCTTGTATCTAACGGTGCCGATGTTTACATAATGAATAGAACAAAAGATAAAGCTCTTAGCTTGGCACAAGAGTGTAATGCAAAAGTTTTAAACTTTGAAGAGCTTCCTAAAGCTATCAATGAGTTTGAGATTCTTTTTACGGCTACTTCATCACCCGATCCTATCATAAATGATGATATTATCCACTCATGTGATTTTGACAGATACTGGTTTGATATGGCACTTCCAAGAGATATAAACTATCATAAAGGGGAGAGGATCAACCTTTACCAAATCGATGATCTTAAAAGTATCGTTACAGAAAATATGGGTCTTCGTGAAGAGAGTGCAAGAGCAGCACACTCGGTTATCGGACGAGCTGTCGTAGAGTTTTTTGAGTGGTTAAATACTTTGGAAGTAGAACCAATGATCAAAGAGATATATGAAAAAGCGTACACAGCGGCACAACAAGAGAGTTCAAGAGCAATTAAGAACAAATATATTCCAAAAGAGTACGAAGCTCAGGCAAGAAAAATGTGTGAGCAGACATTGAAAAGATTTTTACACGATATGACTCAGAAGATGAGAAGTGTTTCAGAAGATTCAAAATCAGACATGATTACAGGTGCTTTGCAGTTTTTAGTAGAAGATAATAAGGGAGCTGCAGTACCTGAAAAATACAAATGTGATTCCATCTTAAAAGGAAGCAGATAGATGAGAAGATCAAAAGCTTTTATCCCTACAACCAAAGAGGCTCCGTCTGATGCAGTTTTAGCAAGTCATATTTACCTAGCTCGTGCAGGTTTTGTTTCTCAGGTTGCAAGTGGACTTTATAACTATATGCCTCTTGGTAAAAGGGTTATAAAAAAAATCGAAAATATTATCAATGAAGAGATGTCAAAAGTCAGTGCACAGGAGGTGGAACTTAGTTTTGTCACACCGGCTGATTTATGGGCTGAGAGTGGAAGGATAGAAAAATTTGGCAAAGAGCTTCTAAGATTTCGTGACAGAAAAAATAACCCTTTTGTTCTTGGACCGACCCATGAAGAGATGATGGTTGATCTTGTTCGCAATCGTATTACATCCTATAAAAATCTTCCTTTAAATTTGTACCAGATCAAAACAAAGTTTCGTGATGAAGCCCGTCCCCGTTTTGGTTTGATGCGTGGTCGTGAGTTTATTATGAAAGATGGCTATTCCTTTCATTCGAGCACAGAAGATCTTGACAGAGAATTTGATGCTATGGAAGCGGCGTATAAAAAAATTCTTTCACGTCTTGGACTTGATTTTAGAGTTGTAGAAGCCGATAGTGGAGCGATTGGAGGCAGTGGTTCTAAAGAGCTGATGGTATTGGCAGAGAGTGGTGAAGATACGATAGCTGTCTGCTCAAAGTGTGAATATGGTGCAAATATAGAAGCGGCTGTTCGTGGGGAACGCACTGAGATACCGGAGTCTCCCGGGGTTGAGTTTAAGAAGTTTAGAACACCGGGTATCAAAACCATAGATGAGCTTGCAAAATATTTTGACGTAGATAGCTACTATACTATCAAGTGTGTTGCAAAAAAAGTGATCTATGAGGATGAAGAGGAGATCGTTCTTTTCTTTTTACGCGGGTGCGATAATTTGCAAGAGGTCAAAGCGATCAATGCCACCGATGCACTTGATATTGTGGATGTAAGCGAAGATGAACTCAAAGAGATAGGCTTGATCCCCGGCTTCATAGGTCCCCTTGATCAGGATAAGGCAAAACATGTTATGGATAATGCACTCAAATATGCTCCGGAGATGATCTGTGGTGCCAATGAAGAAGATTACCATTATATCGGTGTTGATATGTCTGTTATCAGTGAGGTTGCTTATTTTGAAGATATTGCTGAAGTCAATGA
>JALUKO010000397.1 GCA_027056525.1 Helicobacteraceae bacterium
TCTCAACACCATCCATCAATCTTCCAAGGTTTTAGCTAATGTGATTAATGATGTTTTAGATATTAGTAAAATAGAGTCAGGGAATTTAGTTTTAGAATCCGTTGAATTTAATGCAAAAGAGGAGTTTGATACATTATTCTTTTTGTATGAACAAAATGCCAAAGAAAAAAATGTAATGCTTCTCAATGCGATTGATACAAATATCCCCGATTATCTCTACACAGATATTTTAAGACTTAAACAAATTCTCTCGAATCTTCTCTCTAATGCCATTAAGTTCACACCAGAGGGCAAGAATATAGAGCTTCGTATCTCTTTTAATGCACAAACAAGTTGTTTACATTTTGCAATCAAAGATGAAGGTATCGGAATTGCTCAAGAAAATATTGAAACGAAATTGTCTTAAATAAATAATTTAAAGTTATATACCCTGTCGCAAATAAAGTCAACTTGGAAAGAAGAAGTATTATAGCTGAATTAGGTAAAAACTCTACTGCCAACAAAGCAGATAAAAGAGTTACTGCAGCAATGGAAACCTGTGTTATGATTGGTTTGTAAAATTTGATTATGGGAATGTTGGCTTCGCGAGAAGCCATAATGATGGAGATGCTTGTATTAATAGTTGCAACAACAATAAGACCGTATAAAAAACCTTCTATCCCAAATAGGAAACCAACACCAAAGTTTAAAAAAGCTACACTTTTTTTATATATAGCCATACGTAAAAAAGCTTTTGAGTTTCCTCGACTGCTAAGTACATTAACCAAGAGGGCATTTAGAGGATATGCAAAACCACTTAGGGTAAGTATTTTAAAATATTCTACGGAAGGCAGCCATTTATCTGAAAATAAAACTACAATCAGCTCTTCAGAGATAAAGTATAGACTTCCAAATAGTAAAAAAACTATAAAGCAGAGCAAAGCAAAAGATTTTATAATGACATTTTGGAAACGTAGTAGGTCATTTTGTATTTGACTGAGTATGGGGAAAAGGACAGACATCAAAGATCCGGAACTATATTGAACAGCCATTATATTTAATGATTTGGCTCGTTGATAGAAACCCAGTGTTGCCGGGCTAAAAATTCGACCAATTATAATATAATCCAATCGAGTATAAATGGCATCCAAAAGTCCAACCAAAAACATACGAAATCCAAAACCCCAAAGTTGCATTAAAGCTTTCCATGAAAAGTTAAAACTAGGCTTCCACGTTGTAGCACTCCAAATAACAATAGTATATAAAATACCCTGTGACAGATTTTGTGCGACTAAACTCCAGACACCAGTACCATAAAAGGCTAAAGATATACCTATAACACCACTGAGTAAAGAAGAAATCACCCCCACCTTTGCTAAGAGAGCATAGTTAAGCTCTTTACGTAGCTTTGTACTCTGTACAGAACTAAAAGCTCCAATGACAAAAGAGAGCGACATGACTTGGACTAAAGGCAGTAAAGATTCATTATTTACTACTTGATTACCTTTTAAAACACAACAATGGTTCCAAAACGTACTATACAAAACTGGCTGAAAATTATCAAAGCCTCACCAATCTTTATGTTTTTGAAAACGACAGCCTTGCCCTGTTATATGCCAATAAAGCCATTGCAGCCGCTAACAAAACAGGTGATACCGCACTAATGGAGCGGTCGTACAGCTTTAAGTATTTTTCGTTGTACAATGTACCGGGTTCGGCGCACCGACTCAATGCCCTTGCCGATACATGCATAAAGTATTCGCTGATTGCAGGTAATGAAAAAATGCTTGGTGAAGCCTATATGCATAAATGTAACGCATTGGTGG
>JALUKO010000398.1 GCA_027056525.1 Helicobacteraceae bacterium
GAATATTTCATTTTGAAATATTCCCCAAATCTCGAAATAGAAAAAAACACAAATAAGCGGAGGTGTCGTAAAATAGGAAGAAAACAGAGAAAAAAGCGCACTTGATACTTTCACCCATCGGGTGCGCTTTTTCTCCAAGGAGTATAAGTATGACACAAAGGGTTTTAAATTTTACTGTAGAAAGCAGTGATGAGCGTCTGACACCCAGAGCCGGCGAAGCGGTATTGGGAGAGTACTTCAAAGCTATCGGTCTTGACAGACTTTGTAACGATCACTTTCCTGTATCTAAGAGTAATCACAGCTATCGACCGTTCGAAATGATCCAACCCTTACTGTTGATGCTGCATGCAGGAGGTAGAGTACTTGAAGATATACGCACCATCACTTCGGATAAAGGGCTTCGTACACTGCTGGGTATCAAACGTATTCCAACAGCCGATACCGTCGGTAAATGGCTGAAGCGCACAGGACTGCAAGGTGTCTATGCCGTAGAGCAGATCAACCGTATCTTGCTGAAACGCTATTTGAAATCTATCGACGAACCACTTATATTAGATATGGATGCTACGGTCATAGAGAGTCATAAGTCCATAGCCATGCCAACCTACAAAGCGCTTCCGGGATTTACCCCGATGACAGGACATGTCAACGGCGGCTATATGATTCACAGTGAATTCAGACCCGGCAATATGGCACCGGCGGATAACAACCTGACATTTCTCAAACGTTGCGAAGCCCAACTGCCCAAAAGAAGAAGATTCACCTATCTGCGCGCCGATAGCGCTTCGTATCAAGCCGAACTCTTTAACTACTGCAACAGAAACGGTATTATCTACCTTGTCGGGGCACACCTGGATACACCGACATTACAAAATATCAAACAGATCACAGAGTGGGAAACACTGGACAGACATGATGGAGAGTATCATCATATCAAAGAAGAGGTAGCAGAGTTCCTACATACCATGAACCATACCGACCATGCCTTTCGTATCATTGTTGTCAGACGACGAGTCACACCGATACTGCCGACGATGGAAACGTTCCTTGATGAAGAAGCATTGCTTAGCCTTGCCAATGAACGCTACAGCGTCATTGCGACCAATGCGGAGGATACGGCACAGGAGGTTGTCAGGCTATACAGACAACGCGGAGAAACAAGTGAAAACCGTATCAAGGCACTCAAAGGCGGTTTCAACCTGAACTATCTGCCTACTTCGGACTTTATGGCTAATGCACTCTACTTTCAAATCGGTGCACTTGCCTATAACCTTTTTATTCTGTTCAAACGAACACTGCAAAAAAATTGGCAAAAACACACCGTACAGACGATTCGTTACAAACTTTACAATATTGCAGGAAAAGTAATCACCCATGCCAGAAAAAGGATTTTAAAAGTCAACAAGGAGTTTGTAGAGCTGCTCAACCATATACGACGGCGCTGTTATGAGATCAGTCTGGAGTAATCTCCCTCTTTAGCTTTTTACCCTGAAAGACAACACAATCAACTTTCTGACAGGAGAACTCTGCCTTGTATTTGGCAAATCATCACAAAATTTGTGCTTTTAGACGCTTCTGATCAGAACAGTTGTCAAAAATAACGCTTTTGGCTTCTCCTTTCAGTGATTGGTACTATTTGATAACAGATTGATAACAGATTTATCTTGATAATGTCTCATAAGAAAATCTCTATTTCGAGATTTGGGTTTCATACTGTATTATCCTTCATGACAAAAAATTTGTATAATTAGCGACTATGGTAAAATTTTCTGTAATAATCTA
>JALUKO010000399.1 GCA_027056525.1 Helicobacteraceae bacterium
TCCTCCTGAGTTTCGCGATAAGGCACACAAATTTCTATTCAAATATTTTCAGAATTTGCCGCTGAACCTTAGAAGGCTTGATCGGGATAATCTTATTTCCTATTTTTATCACTAAAAAATACTCAATAATCTTCCTCAAAAGCTTCTGCGAAAATTTAAACTTGATCCCCTTTAGTTTGAGCCTTCTCTCAAACTCTATAAAGATCGCATACGCCACAAAGCTAACAAGAATATGAGCTTTTATCCTGTTTTGTAATCTGTGATAAATCGGTCTGATTCTCAGATCAGTTTTTGAAATTCTAAAAGCCCTTTCAACTGCATATTGATTTTGATAATGAGCTATGATATCTTCTGGTTTGAGTGTAAAATCGTTTGTTGCAAACCCTTTAATGCCATCTAGTCTTGAATCGAGTTCTACTTTCTTTGGATTAAGTTTGTATTTGATAGTGCATTTATCATCTATATCAAGATACTTCGCATAGTAGGAGAGCTTCAAATCTGATTTGGTTATATTCTTTTTATCAAGTGCAACTTCTATCTTTTCAAGTGCTTTCTCTCTTGTTCTTTTGTCTTTTTTTGCTCTTTTGGAGGAATATGTTAAGATAAGTTTTTGTTTGATAGTCATCTTTTGATTTTTACCATTATCGTCTTTATAGATTATCTCTTTGTTAATATCTATCGTATGGATAACTCCATCATCCAAGAATGTCAAGTTGGCTATTTTTTCTTTGAGCTCTCTGTCAATATTTTTGATTTTATAGGCAAGGATATACTTATAGTCGTTTTCTTCCAAATAGGCAATATTTGCATTGTTTAACATCCCTTTATCAGCTACTACAATAGGTTTATCAGAGAGCTTGAATCTTGTTTGAAACTTTTGAAGTACATCAACTAGTGTGTGCCCTTCAAATTTGTTTCCCTCATACACTTCAAATGCAAGTGGGTATCCTTGAAGTGTAGTAAAAAGACCAAGTTGGATTTGAGGACGGTTGAGTTTTCCCTCTTTGGAAAAACCGATACGACGAAGATCATCTTCACTCTCGCTCTCGAAATGAAGTGTTGTTACATCGTAGAATGTTACGGTGATGGTGTTATTCATTATCTTTTTGGTATGGGCAAAAACGCACTCTTCAATCTTGCATTTTATTGTTCCGCTGTAGAGGGTGTCCAGGAAGCGGTACACTTTGTCTTTATTGATCTCTTCTTGTTTGAAATATTCAAGATAGTGCAGTAATTCCAGTTTGCTGCCAGGATAGATGATTCTTGAGAGTACCAATGCGCGAAAAAGCTTGCTTTTTTCTTCTTTGTTACGAAACTCTTTTGAGTTGTTGTTTTCAAAAATCTTGTTGCATCCAATTGCATCAAACAGTCTTCCAAATATGAGTTCATCACCTTGTGAAGTGATATCCTGTGTGGTTATTTGAGAAAAGAGTTCTTCCAGTTTTCTCTCTTCTTCATCTATTTTTGCGGTATGTAAAAGATTATTTTCAAGTTCATCGATTCTTTGGAGTGCTTTAGAATAGAGTTCCTCTATCTTTTTTTCATCTTTGCTGCTTCCTACACTTTCTACAACTTTATAGCCTCGATTACTTCTATCGATTATATGAATACTAACGCTTCCGCTTGCATTTTTCTTTTTTCTGACTCGTAATCCCATTGAAAAATTATAACAATTTTATCCCGAGGCACACAATTCCCACTTTTTTAGTGCCTCTAATGCCCTATTTTACGAAGTTTGATTTTTTAGATTTTCTTATCGCGAAAGTTAGGAATATAGGGG
>JALUKO010000400.1 GCA_027056525.1 Helicobacteraceae bacterium
CGATATATAAGTAATTATCGGGACCAAAAGCAATTTGTCCACCATTGTGGTTAGAATACGGTTGTTCCACTTCTAAAATAATGCGTTCGCTATTTTTATCAGCTTTGTTGGGATCTGTAGAATCAATGGTATATTCGGCAATTATAGTTCTTCGCGGATTACTAGCCGTGTAATCCAGATAGAATAGGCCATTTTGAGAAAAGTTGGGGTGAAATGCCATTCCCAGAAGACCTAATTCGCCACCAGAGAGTACTCGATCCGTTATATCTAGAAAAAGCGTTTTGGTACTCGTCTCATTGTTGTTTTCGAAGACATAAATTTTTCCAGCTTGTTCTAACACAAAAAGGCGATTTGTTCCATCATTGGCATGATATAGACCCACGGGCTGACTAAATGTAAGATTTGGAAAAGCTTCAACCACGGTATAGGGATTGGTGTTTTCTTGTGTTATTACTTTATTGCTGACTAAAGCAAAAATAGTCAGTGTAAGTGCAACTAAAAAAATTGTCGTTATTATTTTTGTCATTTTATCATTATTACAAATACTATAATTATTCAACCTTATGCATCGTCAAGTTATATATTATTGCAAAAAATATATTAAGAGAGATAGGCTTTAAAACCTACCTCATCATTTTGACATGCATTTAATGAAGTATGCCACCCCACTCTACAACCGTAAATCCTTTTCTCTCAGGCGCGTGCAAATATTGACTTTGGATTTTACGATATTTGTCTAAACCTTCATAATTCATTAGCACTCGAATCACGGTATCTGGTTTTGGCTCAATAGTAAGCGGTGCAGATTTATTAATAAACACCTTAGATAAAAATGACACTTGATAATATGGTTTATTTTCTAATTCCATTTTTGGAATCCAAAATTCTTTAAAATCTACAATTTCTTTTTCATTAAGCCCTAATCTTGTTAATGTGTCGTCAAAAAATTGTGATAATTCATCTTTACTTACTACAAACCCCTCTGTCATATTTGGTAACAACTCATCACTATTCCCCTCCCAAAACAAATAGGGATACTGTTTATTATTTGCATAATTTGTAATCACGCCATCTGTAGTTGCATGCACAAACCAACCATTTTTACCATAATCTGGTTTTGTCACAGTAAATCCTTGTGTAGGATTAACCTGCACATGCACGTCCATATCTTTTTCTGGATAAAGGTATATTACCGGTTTACCACATTCTGCTGGAGAAATAAAACTTGTATTATAAAAAGCAAGAGTTCGTCCAAATGAATCTATCCAAAATATCTGTGGATGTTCTTTAAGCACATCTATTTCAGATTTTTTATTTCCGCCCTCTGCCCAATAAGTATTTTTATACCACTTTTTGAATTCTGAATTATTGACATCTTTATAACCATAAATTTTATCTCCGATTGATAACGTACCAATTTGTACTAAATCAGTACTGACATCAATCTGTCCCGTTACATCATATGCATATCGCACAACACCACACCCCATTGGATATAATTCGTACTCTTCTTGATTTAGTGTATTATCATTCCAAGTTATTGGCAGTACAAAATTTCGCACATCTTTTTGCTCTTTAGGCAAAAATGGCAATTGCAATACATATTGAATCATAGAACCATCTGGTGCTTTAATATAAAATGCATTTGTGTCAAACATTTGATATGTTTGAATTTCTTCCGGCGTCTTATTTTCTTTATTTGTATAAATTGCATCAGCTTTCTTCCTATTTGTAGTCCATATATCACCATATGATGAAGTTCCTACCTTTTG
>JALUKO010000401.1 GCA_027056525.1 Helicobacteraceae bacterium
GTTTTATACATTAAAGAAGAAAAATAAAAAGATCTTACTCTTTTTCACAGGAGGAGTGCTTGCAACATTTTTACTCTGGTTGTTCGCAATATATTTACCAAATTTAAAATTTTTTCACAAAATCGGAAATGCATGGAGCTCTCAGAGTATTCCCCATACGATAAAAAGAATCTTTCATAATATTATCAATAACTCCTTGCCACGGTACTTCTCCATATCCCCTCTACTCTTTTACATAGGGATTTTATTCATTTCACTTATAATAGCAAAAATATTGTTGAGAATAGAAATAAAAGCTGATGAGGTTTTTCTATTTTTCTGGATCTCTTTTTCCTTATTTCAAATAGGAATATTAAACTACCAGCCCTTAAGATACTATCTTCCTTTGATTCCCGCTTTGTTTATGGCGTTTTTATATATTTTCACCAATATGAATTCAGAGCAGCTTACATTAAAGCTTTCCTTTTTATCCATTTTTTTTAGTGTGGCTTTTGTTTTTATTTTCTTCAGATCTTTCTCAAAACTCTTACTTAAACCTCCGTCAGCTTTTTTTGTTTATCCCTTAATCTTCAGAATCTCTCTCATAATAGCCACATTGCTTTTTCTATTCCTATTCATAGGAGGAGTAAATAAATTAAGGATAAAAAAAACACTTATAATTATCTTAATCTTTACCTTTATTCTCTGGGGTGAAATGTGGCTACAATTCAAATTCGGATTCCGGACAAAATACAGTTTAAAAAACATAAATACTTATATGGAAAAGAAATTAAACAAGGATAGCTTTATAGTCGGACAATGCGCATTGAGAGCTGTTTTTGACACTGAATTAAAAGCAATTCCGGCATACAAAGGCTGGTTCAATGATAGGAATTTATTTCAAAGATATCCTATCACCCATCTTTTGATGTTAAAAAGATTCAACGAGCTATCATGGATAATTCATAGATATCCTCAAATCAAAAACAGATTAGAATTAATAAAAACATTCCCTATCTGGGATACAAGACTAATTTTCTATAAATTAAACAAAAAAAAGGAGGAAAGATGATAAAAAGAAACCTTATTTTAACGATTCTTTTAAGTTTGTTATTGACTTTATCCGTTCAATCTCAGGAACTAAAGTTCAAAGATATAACCGCACAAGCCGGGTTATCATTGGTCGATCGATTGGGAGGTCACGGAACTGCATGCGGAGATCTTAATAATGATGGCTGGGTAGATTTTGTTATTACCAATTCATACAATCCTCAATTCGTATACATAAATAAAAAAAACGGTAAATTTAGTCTGACAAAAATTGAAAATCACTACTTAAGCCATCAGGCATTGTTAGCAGATGTAGACAATGATGGAGATCTTGACTTTGTAATAGCCAATGCTGGTAATGGGGAGCCGAGCAAACTCTATCTGAATAATGGAAACGGTCAGTTCACATTTAAAAATAGTGCATTAAAAACAAGTCCGGGAGGGACAAGGGGAACAACAGCAAGTGATTTTAACAAAGACGGTTATCTGGATCTTTATACCGTAAATTTTCTGTTCCCCAATCAACTTTTTATCAATCACGAAGGAAACTATTTTTCAGAAGAAGCGGAAAATTGGGATGCACAGGATAAGGAAACCAATAAGGCGGGTAGTCAGGGTGTTGTTTCCGTGGATATTAATAATGATAAATTACCCGATATATTTGTCTGCAAATACAAATACAATACCACAACAAATCAAAAACCACTTCTTTACATAAATCATGGAACATACTTTGTAA
>JALUKO010000402.1 GCA_027056525.1 Helicobacteraceae bacterium
CAAAGATATTTAATTTTACTAGCAATATAGTTTCGCTGATCGTATTTGTCATATCAGGAGTGGTTTTACTAAAAGTAGGTATAATTATGGGAGTTGGTCAAATCATAGGGGCTTACAGCGGCTCAACTTTGGTAGCCAAAAAAGAGGTTATTTTCGTAAGATATATCTTTTTGATAGTGGTAGCCGCAACTATTGTAAAGTTGGTGTATGATAAGTGGTAACTCGTGACTCGTGACTAGTGACTAGTGGTTGAAAAAGTCAAAATAATTTATTCAACCATTTTCTAATTACGAATTACGAGTCACGAATCACGAGTTACGAATGAAAAAGGAGGGTTTTATGGAGTATAGATATATAGGAAAAACGGGACTTAGAGTATCTCCGATATGTTTGGGGACTATGACATTTGGCTCCAGTGCTGATGAAAAAGAATCATTTAAGATAATGGACAAGGCTTATGATACAGGGGTCAATTTTTTCGATACTGCTGAACTTTATCCGGTGCCTCCCAAGGAGTCATGGTCGGGCGAAACTGAAAAGATAGTAGGCCGTTGGCTAAAAACCAAACCAAGAGACTCTCTTATCATAGCTTCAAAAGTTGCCGGAGCAGCTAACGGTTGGTTTGTACCTCCTATCAGGCATGGTTTGACTGCGATAGATAGATTTCATATAAAACGAGCGGTTGAGGGCAGCTTGAAGCGACTCCAAACTGACTATATCGACCTTTACCAGGTTCACTGGCCTGATCAGTTGGTGCCTATAGAGGAGGCTTTGGAAGTTTTTGATGAGCTTATCAAAGAGGGCAAGATAAGATATATCGGTACTTCAAACGATACTGCCTACGGTCTAACAAAAGCAAATGAAGTAGCAAAATGCAAAGGTTACAAAAGATTTGAATCCATTCAAAACAACTTTTCACTTTTAAATAGAAGATTTTTAGACTCGATTGCAGAAGTATGTAAAAAAGAGCAAGTCTCACTTTTGCCTTATTCACCTCTTGGAGGAGGAGTGCTAAGCGGAAAATACAATAAAGAGTTTGTAGATCCAAAAGCAAGGTTTGCATGGTATATGAGCGAAAACAACCCAAGACTAACATCTCAAGTAAAAAGATTTGTCAATGACAAAACACTCGAGTCAACAAAAATGTACCTTGATATAGCAAAAAAATATGGACTTTCACCTGTAGCCATGGCGATAGCCTGGAGTAAACAGTTTGACTTTGTAGCTTCTACCATCATAGGAGCAAGAATAGTTGAACAGCTTGATGAAACTCTTGCTGCGATGGATTTGATACTATCCAAAGAGATGCTAAAAGAGTGTGATAAAGTGCATCAGGATATTTTATACCCTATGGGTTAAAACCCTCCTGGGTGCATAAACATACCAAAAGTTCCTCCAAAAACCAGTCCAAAAATCATAAAAACAAACCATATGATAAAAAGGGCAGGGATTGAAGCAAGGGCAAATTTGACTATAAAAACCACCAAATCCCAAAAAGGTATATTGATGCCGCTAATGATAACTTTTTTGTTTTCTTCCATTTAATTTTCTCCTTTCAAAGAAGCAGAGCTCCTTAAAAATTCCTCTCACTGAAGCTTTGCCTTCGGCAAGAGAAACTCTCATGTTTTTTATTATTACTTATATTTTTGAAATATGAGAGTTTCACATTTCATTCTCCTAATATTTTAATAACTGCTTGTGGAAGCAGTTTATGTTCGAGTGATTTTATCTTTTTTGTAAAGCTTTGGAGTGTTTCATCTTC
>JALUKO010000403.1 GCA_027056525.1 Helicobacteraceae bacterium
TTTATGGAGTGCGAATTTCCCACTGTTAACTCCAATATGGATGAGATAAAAAATATTTTTGAAAGTGTGAAAGTCATAGCCGTTTTGGGACTTTCTCCAGATGAGAGTAAAGCGAGCCACAGAGTGGCGAAATATCTTCAAGATGTGGGATATAAAATAATTCCTGTATATCCAAAAGAGGAGATGATTCTGGGAGAAAAGGTTTACCGTTCTTTGGCTGAGATACCTTTTGAGGTAGATATGGTTGATATTTTTAGAAAGCCGGCAGCACTTGATGCAGTGGCCGATGCCTGTATAAAACGCGGTGATGTGAAAGTATTTTGGGCGCAGCAGGGTATTGTAAACAATGAAGCGGCACAAAAAGCTAGAAGTGCAGGGATGCAAGTGGTGCAAAACCAATGCGCTATGGTAGATCACAGAAATTTATAACAGGTAAAATAATTGTTAAATTTAGAAAAAATATATGAAGCACAAAAGAGAATAGAGGGTGTTGTTGTTGAAACGCCTTTGGCATACGCTCCATACCTAAGTGAGCTCAGTCAATCAAACATTTATTTGAAAAAAGAAAATCTTCAGGTTACAGGTGCATTTAAAATTCGTGGTGCATACAACAAAATAGCCTCTCTCTCTCACGAGCAAAGAACATGTGGCGTTGTAGCTGCAAGTGCTGGAAATCATGCACAGGGTGTTGCCCTTTCTGCCAGCAAGTTTGGTATAAAAGCAGTTATCATCATGCCGGAATCAACTCCGCTGACCAAAGTAAACGGCGTGAAACATTTTGGTGCAGAGGTGATCCTCGCCGGAAGTAACTATGATGAAGCCTATGCGTATGCTTTAAAATATGGAGAGCAAAACAAGCTCACATTTATACATCCTTTTGAAGATGAAGAGGTAATAGCAGGTCAAGGTACAGTCGGACTTGAGATACTGCAAAAATGTGAAAACATAGATGCTGTAGTAGTTCCCATAGGTGGCGGAGGGCTTATAGCCGGTATAGCGACCGCTATGAAAGAAAAAAATCCTCATATTGATGTGATTGGTGTAAGTGCAAGTGGAGCTCCTGCATTTAAGGAGTCCTTTGAGCTTAAAAAAGCGGTGGACTCCACTAGCGTGAGAACAATTGCCGATGGTATAGCGGTACGTGATACTTCTGAAGTTACACTCTCTTATGCACTTAAAAATGTCGATAAGATCGTGAGTGTTGATGATGAAGAGATCGCAAGTGCGATTTTGTACCTTTTAGAGAAGCAAAAACTTGTAGTTGAAGGTGCAGGTGCTGTCGGTGTTGCTGCGCTTTTACATAAAAAGCTTGAAGAGTACAAAGGTAAAAATATCGTACTTGTTTTAAGTGGTGGCAATATGGATGTGACATTGCTCTCAGTTATCATTGAAAAAGGTCTTTTAAAATCGCACCGTAAAATGAAAGTAACTGTTACGCTTGTTGATAAACCGGGTTCTTTAATGCGTTTTACAGAGATACTTCAAGAGCTCAATGCAAACATTGTTCATATAGCTTATGATAGAACCTCTGTTTCACTTGACTATGGTGATGCAAATGTCACCGTCCACATGGAAACAAAAGGTGAAGAGCATCAACGTGAGATACACGAGATGTTAAAAAAAGAGGGATATTTAAGAGATTAGCACATATGGAACCAGCAATAGAGAAAAATTTTAAACTGCCAATTATACTCATAAAATTATTGGACAATGACAATCTTTTGGTTGTTGACTCCAAAACAACCATAAGGTTTTTAGA
>JALUKO010000404.1 GCA_027056525.1 Helicobacteraceae bacterium
TGCTTCAAGCTCTTTTTTATAGGCTTGTTTTTGTTTGTAAAGGGTGTTTGCCTCAACGCTTTCAAGGTAAGTTTGTATATTTTTTGGTTGCTCTATCTGGGGGGAGAGTTCTATGCTTGTTACATCCTGTGCCGTTAAATAACTCAATTGTTTTAGAACTGCTTCTTTTAAGCTGTTAAGGTTACTTTTTTTGATTTGTAGTTGTGAGAGGGAAAGCTCCGCACTCATAATGCTCATATGAGACTGACTGTCTGTATTGTTATAGGCTGTAAAAAGCTCTATGTTCTGATTTGTAAGTCTGATATACTCATTGGTGATACGAAGCTGTTCTTCTACCTGCCACAGGGTATAGGCTTTGATCTTGATAGCTTGGATCAGTTTTACTTTGGCATCTTTGAGACCATAGAGAATTTTCTCTTTTTTGGCATCCACTTTGTTGGATAAAGCATCTCTTTTTCCAAAATAGGGGATCTTTTGTTTGAGGTTGATCGCACTAAATTGCATCGGCTCCAAAGAACGATCAAACGGGTCGTTGAATTGAATATCACTCATACTCAAAGAGAGTTCAGGGTTTGAGAAGTTCTTTGTAAGTTCATATTCGTCAGAAACTGCACTGAGTTTATGTTTTATCACCTCTAGTGAAGTGTGTGATTTCAGCGCATTATCTATGAGTGAATCAAGTGATGCCCCACTTACTAGAAGTGGAAAAAACAGGAGAATAAAAGGTTGTAGAAGTTTTTTTACAAATAAGCGGGGCATGGTAGATCCTTTAGATATTTATAGACGTTTTCGCTCTGATTTTTTTTCCGTTTTTAGGGGTGATAAAAATATGCACCTGCCATGTACCGCCCATAGCGAGATTTACTTTGGCTTCATAGAGACCGTTACCTAGATTTTTGGCATCAGCTCTTGCTTCCATATAAGGCATACCTGGCATTGCAGGCATAAAGATTTTTATACTGACATCGGCATCTTTAAATTTGTCACCGCCAACACTGATATGAAGAGTATTGCTTCCGGTTGTAAGCGGTTTTTGGGAACTGAGTACCACTTTTGCGGCTCTTGTTTTTGCCTGCTTCTCAAAAGCAGCTGCTTGCAATAAGCTTGCACCTAGAATAGCAATGAGTAGTATTTTTGCTAATGTTTTCATTTTTGTATCCTTTGTTTTGTTTGTTAGTATAATTATAAAGATTATATGTGAGGAGTTTGTGAGGGGAGAGAAATTCTCCTCACCTTTTTATATCTTTGTATTTTTTAAACGCAGGGCATTGACTATAACAGATACAGAGCTAAAGCTCATAGCTGCAGCGGCAATGACAGGGGAGAGCAAGATTCCAAAAAACGGGTAGAGAACGCCCGCCGCGATAGGAACACCGGCACTGTTATACACAAAAGCAAAAAAGAGATTTTGCTTGATGTTTTTCATCGTTGCACGGCTGAGTTTGATCACTTTGAGTATCCCAAGCAGATCACCTTTGATAAGGGTGACCCCTGCACTCTCAATGGCGACATCGGTACCGGTGCCCATCGCTATGCCTACATCGGCTTGCGCAAGCGCAGGTGCATCGTTGATTCCATCACCCGCCATCGCTACAACAGCACCTTTATTTTGCAGGTTTTTAATCACTTTTATTTTGCCATCAGGCATAACATTTGCATATACTTCATCGATAGCGAGTTTTTTGGCTATATGGTTTGCGGTTATCTCGTTGTCTCCACTGAGCATAACAACATGCACACCCTCTTCTTTGAGCAATT
>JALUKO010000405.1 GCA_027056525.1 Helicobacteraceae bacterium
CGTAAACCAGTTTGTTTCACTAAAACCAGTGTAGTCAATCCCTTGTTTATCGAGCTCTTTAACGAGTTCCGTATCACCTTTTATGATTCTTGTCGTATAAAGTTTTGAACCGTCACTAGAGAGTGCCTTTATATAGGTTTGACCAATATCTACTTTAGAAATACTTTTTGATTTTATAAGGCTCTTTAGTTCTGAGTAACTTACCTGCTGTGTTCTTTTGGCAACTGTAGCTCCACTGCTTTGCAGTCCGGTTCCATCACCCACGAGTGCTTTGAACACCAAAATGATCACTACAGAAAAAATCGCAAATGTTACCAGCGGATTTTTATTAAAGAAGTTATTATTGTCATTATTATTTGATTCATTTTTTGACATACTGTTTGTTTTTCCTACTTTCTTTTTAAAATTAATGTTACCCATTCATCTTGGGCAATTCTTTGAATTATTTCACAATCTTTGTAAAAATTCAAAACTTTTTCTTCATATTTGTCCAATATACCTGAGAGGATTAAAATACCATCATCTTCCAATGCTCTTATGAGATCATTGGCGATAAAGGTCAATACATCGGCTACAATATTTGCGACAACAACATTATACTTTTTGTTTGTAACAGAACATGAACCTTCCCAGATATCACGAAACTCTACCCCATTCATGTGAGCATTTTCTTGTGCATTATCCACTGAAACTTTATCAGTATCACAAGCGTCAACCACCCCACCAAGTTTTATTGCACCAATAGCGAGGATACCGCTTCCACAGCCCACATCTAAAAGAGTATCTCCCTCTTTGACATATCTTGAGATAGCTTTGAGTGATGAAGATGTAGTTGGATGATGCCCCGTTCCAAAAGCGAGGGCAGGATTAATAGCGATATTTATGAGATCTTCTCTGGGTTCATCCCACAGCGGATGTATATAAAATTTTTCAATGACTAGAGGCTCAATGCTCTCTTGATACGCCTTCACCCAATCGCTGTTTTTCAGTTTTTTCTGAACACATTCAAGCTCTATCACTTCACCAAGAGCCTTTTGTAATGCTTCATTAAACTGCTCCAACCCCCATATAATAGTGTCAAGTTCATCTTCACTTCTTATAATAAAGCCATCATCAGACTCTTCAAATCCGATGGGTAAAGTGTCACTTAAAAAGTCAGCATACAACTCATGATGAGATGAAACTTTAACAACTAACTCAAAATAGTGTTCTTGCATTAACCAGAAACGCCCATTACAGCACCAAGTTTCTCTTTAAGAACCTGCGGAGTAAATGGTTTGACAATATAGTTGTTCACACCCGCTTTGAGTGCAGTGATAACCTCTGCTTTTCCACCTTCTGTCGTAACCATAATAATTGGAAGATCTTTAAAACGCTCATCACCACGAACTTTTTTTACAAGCTCAAGACCATTCATTTCAGGCATATTCCAGTCAGTAATCAACATCTCAACATCAGGGTTGGCATCTATCACATTCCACCCTTCAACACCGTCAGCCCCTTCTAAAACATCCTTGTAACCAAGACGAGCCAAAGTATTTTTAATAATACGACGCATTGTAGAGCTATCATCAACAACAAGTAATTTCAATTGAAATCCTTTTAAAAAATATATTTTGCAAAATTTATGACTAATAGTATCAAAATTTTGTTTTTTTTACTATTAATCTATTATTTTAAACATTTTGGCTAAGTCAAGCGTCCCCTCGTAGTATGCTTTGCCTATGATGACGCCATCAACCTCATGTGTAGCTATCAGCGCTTCAATATCACCCTCATCTTTCACACCACCACTGGCGATGGTTGCTACTCCACTGGCTCTAGCAATATCTAAAGTAAACGCAACATTCACTCCACTAAGAGTTCCGTCTTTGCCAACATCTGTACAGATAATAGCCTCTACACCGGCATTTGCGAACTCACGGGCAAGCTCTGTTGCCTTCATAGAGCTCACTTCACCCCAACCCTCAACCGCTACATAACCATCGATGGCATCTATACCTACTGCTATAGGATATTTTGCCGCCATATCCTTTACAAACTGAGGATCTTGAACAGCGATGGAGCCAAGTATGATCCTGTCTATACCAATCTCTAACATTTTTTGTATCGTTTTCTCATCGCGAATCCCACCACCGAGTTCAAGCTTGACATTGCAGTTGTCTCTGATTTTTATAATCTGCTCGAGATTCTTCGGCTCTCCCGCAAAGGCACCGTTGAGATCAACGAGATGTACCCACTCTGCACCCATCTTTTCAAACTTCTTCACTAGTTCATAAGGCTCATTGGAATAAATTTTAGCACTTTCCATAAGCCCCTTTGTAAGGCGTACCGCTTTTCCGTCTTTTAAATCAATTGCCGGGTATAAAGTCATTTTTTTTCCTATAAACAAATAAAATTTTCTAAAATCTGAAGCCCGTTTTTATGGCTTTTTTCAGGGTGAGGCTGGATCCCCATAATATTTTCATGTGCAACTGCGGAGGTAAAACGGTAGCCATATTCTGTCTGACCGATTATGTCATCTTCATTGGCGCAATGTACATGATATGTATGCACAAAATAGAGATAGTGATTTTCATCAAGCCCTTTAAAAAGTGGGTGCTCTTTTGTGAACATCCTATTCCATCCCATATGGGGAACCTTAAGGTTTTCTCGAAATTTCGTTGTATCAAAGGCTTTCACATCACCCTTTATGAGTCCAAGACCTTCATGTTCTCCAAACTCTTCACTACTTTGAAAAAGAAGCTGCATCCCAAGACAGATACCCAAAACAGGTTTTCCTGAAGCGGCAAACTCTTTTATGGAGTCAATCATATCTCTTTGACGAAGATGCTCCATAGCATCACCAAAAGCACCGACTCCGGGTAAAACTATTTTGTCATATGCAGCGAACTTCTGAGGGTCGCTCTCAACTACTGTATCTTTACCAAGCTTGGCAAATGCATTTTGTACACTTGCCAAATTTCCCATGTTATAATCTATTATAGCTATCAATCTTCAATCTTTAATTTTGTAAATTTTATATATACGGCCAAACTTACCAGAAGCAGCGAAACCCCTCCGATAATATACATGGCATACATCAGTTTATCCGGATCAGTTATGGCAAACTTGAAAACAAGCATCAGCGCTTCTATGGAAAGAGCGATAATGATGGAACCTAAAAAACGCACCATGGTCTTATGTGGTCCCGATATATTGTGCTCTTTGTTTCGCCCCAGGATCTCCTCTTCTATGAGAGTTTTGGAAAGATCAAATATCGCCAGTGCAAGTGTCAGTAAAATAGTTGCTTCAAACACATCTTTGATCTGAAAATGCATCGGAGTGATTTCGTATGTTATAAAACTTTGTATCCCTTTGAAAAATAGAAGTATCGCCACTGCCATCAAGGCTAAGGCAAAAGCACCATAAGTATACTTAAAAACTTTTCCGAAAAAAGTATCCATGGTGTTCAGGTGAGCAATTTTGATCACCTCAGCGAGCGGCATATCTAAACATGCCACATATTTCAATGTTCCATTTTCATCATAAATTGGCTGAGAAGCTGTAACCGTCAGATCACCCGTGATCAAAGAGGGGTAAGGATCGGTAATAGTACATCGACCCTCCCTTACGGCTCTATAGTAGTATGCTCTGTCAGCCCTGATCTTTCCGGCATCATCATCGATTTGCTTCCCGGGAGTAAAGGTGGGAGAGACTTGTACACCACGATGATCTAAAAGATAGACCCCTTCACATTTTTCAAGATCCGCCTTTATCTTCAAAAGGCGCGGCATAATCATCTCTTCTGAAAGAGAAGGCAGTCTATTTGGTATGTTTTTAGAAAATAAAAAACAAAAATACGCTCTTGCTTTTGTACGACTCTCTGCAAACTGTTGAATATCTAAAGTAACCATATTTAAAACCAACTTTTGTAAAATTACCGTGATTATACCAAAGGCTTGCTAATAACATCTTTATCTGCACTTTGATATAATGGCGCCAATGAAGAATGATATACAAAAAATAGCGATCGTCAGACTCTCCGCTCTTGGTGATATTGTCAATACTGCGGTTGTGCTTCAGTTTATACGTGAGCACTACCCAGATGCCTTTATAGAGTGGATTACAGAAGATGTTTTCGCACCTCTTTTGGAGGATCATCCCCTTATAGACAAAGTGCATCGTGTCAAGCTCAAACAACTCAAAAAAGAAAAAAGCCTTTCTCTTCTTAAAAAAACAGTCTCCTATCTAAAATCTTTGGGTGAATTTGATATCATCATCGATCTACAAGGGCTGCTTAAATCTGCTATTGTTGCGCGTCTTATAGGCAAAAACACCCATGGATTTGACAAAAACTCTTCAAGAGAAGGGCTCTCCTCTTTTTTTTACAAAAGCACATCCCATATCTCTTATGATGAAAACATTGTAAAGAGAAACACTTACCTTGTAGCTGATGCACTCGACTTTAACATAAACGATGCCATGCTTCTGAAGAAAAAACCGATTTTCAATGTAGAGAAGCTTCATCTTTGCCAGAACAAAAAGAACATAGCCATTGTCATCGGTGCTTCATGGGAATCTAAAAAGTACCCCAAAGAAAAGGTGGCACAACTGTGTAATGAACTTGGTGAGTACTGCCATATCATATGGGGCAATGTGCAAGAGGAGAAAGAGGCTCTTTGGATCTGTGAACATTCAAGTTATGCCACTTTGGCGCCAAAACTCTCCCTCAAAGGGTTGGTCGCATTTATATCGAGTATGGATCTTGTCATAGGAAATGATACAGGTCCTACCCATATGGCATGGGCACAAAATATCCCTTCATTGACACTGTTTGGACCGACAACTTCCAGAATGATCTATGAAACGCCAAAAAACTTTGCATTGCAGTCATCTTCAGCAGTCGATATTTTCAAGATCAACAAGAATGACTTTTCCATAAAAGAGATAAAGGTGCAAGATATAGTTCAAAAAGCCAGGGAGCTTTTACTATGATAGGCTATAAACTGTTCTTGCTTCTTGAGAAGTTTTTAATGTTGCTTCCAGGCTCTTGGAGAAAATCCTTTTTCACTTCACTTGGAACACTTGGTTATCTTTTCTCCTCACGCTATCGTAACGTGGTTTATCAAAACCTTGATTATGCATTTGACGGTACAATGAGTGAAGACGAAAAAAGAAGCATTGCAAAGTACAACTTTAAGAATCTTGCACTCAATATGATGCACCTTATGGAGCTTAGACATATGAGTAAAGAGGAGCTTGCTAAAAAAATAACCATACACAACATAGAAGCCGTTGAAAAAGTACATGCAGAGGGTCGCGCTGTCATTTATGTTACTGCACATTATGCCTCATGGGAACTTGGGGGTGCTGCTATCGGTGCTTTTATAGAGCCTTTGGCTGCTGTTTATAAAAAACTCAAAAATCAAACATTCCAACCCTGGGTGCTAGAAGCCAGAGATGCTTTTGGAAACAGATCTATAGAAAAAACAAATGTTGTGAAACATCTGATCCGTTTTATTAAAAAAAAGTTCGCCATAGGTTTGCTCATCGATACAAATATCAAAAAAAGAGATGGTATCGAGGTGGAATTTTTAGGAAAGCCCATCACCCAAACACCAACGGCCGCATACCTTGCAAGAAAGTATGATGTTGCCATCATCCCCGTGGCAACAAGAACCGATGATGATGAGCACTACACACTTATGCTTTTTGATGAACTTGTCGTTGAAAAAACAGATGATGAAAAAGCAGATATTCAAAAAGCGGCACAACTTCAAGCTGACTGGCTGAGTGAGCTTATAAGAGAGGAGCCGAAATTTTGGTTTTGGCTGCATCGTAGATGGAAAAATGATAAACCTGAGATCTACAACAACTAAACACCAAAGTATTTAACTTTGATACTCTTTGGTTCTTGCCTCAAAGAGCTTTAAAATAGTTAAAAAGAACGCTGTGATTGCAGGTCCCAGTATCATACCCCAAAACCCAAACGTCGCCAACCCTGCAATGATCGCAAAAAAGATAACAAGTTCGTTCATGCGTGTATCATCCTCTTTGAGCAGTCTCATGTTGATCTCTTTGATAATGAGCGGTTTAACGAAGGTATCCGCTATCACAGAGATCACAACTATGGAGTAGATTGCAATAAAAATAGCATAACTACTATCACCGATAGAAAACTCATAAATCATAAACGGCAGCCACATTAAAATCCCCCCTACTACAGGGATTAAAGAAGCAAAACCATACATGATACCAAACAAAAGACCATTATATCCCATAAAAGAGACCGCTATACCAAAGAGAATTCCCTGAAACATCGCATTGACAATAATAGAGTAAAAAACAACACTCATAACTGATGAGAGTTCTCGTATGAGCATACTTGTTTCATCTACGGAGATCTGGATGATACGCTTTAAAAAGTTTACAACATATATACCGTTATATTGGGCAAAAAAGTAGAAGATAACAATCAAAAAAGCATTTTTTAAAAAACCCGCACTGAAAGCTCCAAGCTTTCCTGCCAAAGCTATGGCATTGGCTGTGAGTGAGTTGATATCGACATCTTTCATTGCATCGAGGGCATAAGGTTTTAAAAAGAGTAAAAGTTCCGGAGGATTTGCAGCGAGATCTCGTAAAAAGCTCTCCATATCTTTTATAGCCTGAGGATCAAAAGAGTTTAGTTTCATAGTTATCGTAGCCAAAAAATATCCAAGCGGTGCAAAAAACAAAACAGCAAGTATGAAACTCGAGCTTAAAGCTGCAAGAAGCCTTGAATGCAGTAGTTTTTCAAAAAAACGCTGAATATTTGCGGTTGAAACCGCTAAAAGTGCAGCAATGGTAATAGCCAAGATAAAAGGAGCATACAGTAAGTACATCCAGTAAAGCGATGTTGCAAAAAGTATGGCGACAAAATATTGCGGTTTCATTACAGAAGTGTTCCTTTTTCCAATGGCATCGAAAGCTTAAGCACATCATATGTCATACGTGTTGCTCTTCTGCCTTTTGCCGTTCTCTCCAGGTAGCCGTTTGCTATGAGATAGGGTTCAAGTACATCTTCAACTGTTCCCTCATCTTCACTCAAAGCTGCTGCAATAGTGCTCAACCCCATAGCTCTACCGTTTGCTGATGCCAAAAGATGCAACAGGCGTAGATCCATCTCATCAAAACCATGGGAGTTTATGCCAAGTTCATCAAGAGCATACTTGGTTCTCTCATGGTGTATATGCTCCTCATTGGCAACCTCTGCAAAGTCTCTGACACGACGGAGTAAACGAAGTGCGATACGGGGTGTTCCTCTGCTTCGTTTTGCGATCTCAATCGCTGCTTCATGAACGATCTCACGCTCAAGCTTTTTTGCCGCTTGAGCAATGATGCGCGCCAACTCTTCAGAAGTATAAAACTGCATCCTAAAACTCATTCCAAATCTGTCACGTAAAGGGTTTGACAACATCCCTGCCCGTGTTGTCGCTCCTATGAGCGTAAAACGAGGCAAATCAATTTTCACAGTTTGAGCAGCAGGACCACTTCCAATGATAATATCTATGCGAAAATCCTCCATAGAGGAGTAAAGTATCTCTTCAACTGCAGGGGAAAGACGGTGAATCTCATCTATGAAAAGGATATCACCCTCTTCAAGGTTTGTAAGTATCGCTGCAAGATCTCCACTTTTTTCTATCATCGGAGCAGCTGTCACTTTGATATTTGCATGCATCTCATTGGCAATAATCAGAGCAAGTGTTGTTTTTCCAAGTCCTGGAGGCCCGAAAAAAAGAACATGATCAAGGGCTTCTTCTCTTTTCTTGCTCGCTTCTATGAACACTCCAAGATTTTTCTTGATCTGCTCTTGACCAATGTACTCGCTCCAGGCATCAGGACGCAGCGAAAGTTCACTGTTTTGATCTTCCATACTAAAAGTTTCTATATCAACTACCCTCTCCATTAGTATGTATGTTCCTCTTTTGGAAACTCTTTACCCATAACCTCATCGGCGTAACTTTTAGCAGCTTCTTTTACAAGCTTGGCTCCATCGAGATATTTTTTAACAAACTTTGGGGTAAATGCTTCATAAAATCCTAACATATCTGAAAAAACAAGCACCTGACCATCAACATCTGCTCCGGCACCTATGCCGATCACCGGAATCTCTACACTTTTTGTGATTTCAGCGGCAATATCCGCTTTAACACCCTCTACAACCATGCAAAATGCACCCGCACTCTCAATAGCCTGAGCATCTTTGATAAGTTGCACCGTCTCCGCTTCATTTTTACCTTTGACTTTATAGCCACCCTCACTTCTGTAAGCCTGTGGCAGTAAGCCTATATGACCACATACCGCTATGCCGTTTGATGTTAGATGTTGTACGATCTCTGCCTTATCTTCACCACCTTCTATCTTGACACAATCAGCCGGAGTTTCTTGAAAAACCCTTACGGCATTTCTCAAGGCATCCTCTTTGTTGGTGTATGTTCCAAAAGGCATATCGCATACTACAAAGCTATTTCGAGCACCGTTACATACGGCATTTGTGTGGTAGATCATCTGATCAAGTGTAATACTCAAAGTGTCGTTTTTACCACCAAAACTCATATTGAGGCTATCACCCACAAGGATCATATCTGCACTCTCTTGTAAAAGCTTGGCAAACAGTGCATCGTACGCTGTTATCATCACCAGTGGCTTTACGCCCTTGGCATTTTTTATGGAAGTAATAGTCAATTTTTTATTCATTTTAAAACTCTTTGATTTAATAAAAAGCATTTTAACTAAAATTGCATAATAGTTTGTCAATAATACTTGTAAAACAATGACTTCTGTACGAAAATAGATTTTTCCCCTTTACATAACTATCTCAACTTTACTTCATATGATTGCAGGTGAGAGTCTGTATTTTATGGTAATTGAGTGTGTGATTAAACACAAATAAATAGAAATATTGCTATAATCTTTGCCATATTAGGAGAGTTGTTTTATGGGAATAAGAAGTGATTTAGATGCTAACTTCGATTTTGAAATAGTTGATGAATTTCTGGATCACTATTCTATCATGGTCGATAGTATGGAAGTGATGATTTTAGATCTATCGAAGCCAAATATGTATGAGAGAAGCGTCAATGAACTGTTTCGTGTCTTTCACAATATAAAATCTGCTTCAGGGTTTTTACAGATTCAGCCTATGACAAAACTTGCCGCCTTTGTAGAAGATGCGCTTGAGGAGCTTCGAAAGACTAACAAACCTGTCAATGAAGAAACGATCAGTTGGTTGCTCAATATCAGTGATATGTTTGCATCGTGGCAAGATGACCTTAGACTTGACAATGAAATCACTCACATAAAATTCTCTTTACTTAAATTACCTGACTTGGAAAAATAATTGAAAAATTTAGTAGCATATATAACTTCCGGATATCCGGAAAAATCTTTTACTGTTGATCTGGCTCTCTCGCTCGGTGAGAGTGGTGTAGATACTCTCGAACTTGGTGTTCCTTTTTCAGATCCTGTTGCAGATGGTCCACTTATAGAAAAAGCAAACCATAAGGCACTCGAACTTGGTTTCAAGTTTCAACACCTTTTAGATATATCCAAAGAGGTAGCACCAAATGTTGACACCCTGTGGATGGGATATTTTAACAGCTTTTACCAGCAAAATATGGACAAGCTTATCCCTTTTGCAAATGAGCTTGGAGTCAATGGTCTTATCATCCCCGATCTTCCACATGAAGAAGCATTTGCATATCAAGCACTCTTTGAGAGTAATAACATGTCAAACATCAGTTTTGTTGCTCCAACAGATAGTGAAAAACGGATCGAAGAAGTTGTCAAAGATGCAAAAAAATTCATCTATATGGTTGCGTATACCGGCATAACCGGTTCTGGGGTGAGTGAAGATCTACAACCTTTTTTGGCTTCTATTAAAAAATACTCTCAAACACCTGTATATGTCGGCTTTGGAGTCAATGCAAAAACAGCAAAGAGCAAGGTTTTAGGTGCGGATGGTGTGATCGTTGGAAGTGCTTTTATAGATATACTTCTAAAAGAAGAGCTTTCATATGCTCAAAAAATATCGTACTGTAGTGAACTTGCTAAAGTGTTAAAAGAGGAAATAAATACTTAAAAGAGGATGAGCGGAAAAATTCCGCTCTAGAAAAATTACAGTGGTGTAACGTTTTCTGCTTGAGGACCTTTTTGACCTTCACCGATTGAGAAAGTTACTTTTTGACCTTCATCTAAAGAAACACGACCATAACCTGGGTTGTTAATTTGACGGAAATGTACGAATACATCTTTTCCACCATTATCTTGTTCTATAAAACCATAACCTTTTTCACTGTTGAACCATTTAACTGTTCCGTTAACTATATCTGCCATTGCAATACCTTTTGTAATAAATACACCCAAAAAAATTAGGTGACCGAAAATATAATATAAGAAGTTCTTCTATTGGGGGCGATCGTACTGTTAACGTAGGTTACAATATAAAGCGAACCAAAGATGCAACTCTAAATCATCTTTCATTAGCAGTAGTATATCTGAAATAAAAACGAAATACAAGGGCAAGTTACCAAAGAATGATTTTATCAAACCTAATTGTGTTAAATTGACACTAGATTTTTAGAACTAGCATTTAAAAAAGTGGGGTATAGAGTTTTCTTAAGTCGTTTAGTAAATCTGTAAAAGTATTTGAAAGTTCGTTGTCAAGGGAGTTTTTGTATGGTGCGCCCAGAGCGATTCGAACGCCCGACCGCTGGTACCGCAAACCAGTGCTCTATCCAGCTGAGCTATGAGCGCACACCGTTCTCTTAATTGAGAGGACGAAATTATACTCATTTTAGCTTATAGTATTCTAAATTTTAGAAGTTTGCTCTAATTTTTTTAAGATTTCTTCTATTTTGTGCTCTTGTTCAAAAAGCTCATGGCTTTTTCTCACATAAGCCTGCAATAAAAGTTTTAGGTCATTGTTTCCTTCGATATTGAAGTCTTTAGACATTTGATGCTCTAAAAAAAGAGCAAAGTCGCCATCTACATCGACATCAAATCTGCGACCACCTATATGTAAGCCTATTTTTTTACTCATATGTTATTGACCTAAAATACTTTCAATTTTATCTACGATCTCTTCTATCTCCATATCTTTAAGAACATTTTGCTCTGTGAGTTTTTCGATCTCCTGATCTTTTACCTCTTTTTCCGCTTTAAGTGTTACAAGCTCAGTTCTTAGCATCTCATTTTCACCTTTGAGTGCATGGTATTGTTGTAAAATCTGTGAAACTTTGTCACTTAATTTTTCTAAACTGCTTTGCGTATCCATCAAAAATCCTATTTATTTTTATATGGACATAATTTTACCACAAAAACGATATATATATTTTTCATAAGAAAGAAATTGACTAAATGGGGAAAAGCAGACTAAAACTAGTCTACTTCTATGGGTTCTAAATTTTTACACTCTTCATCACTAAAAAGTCTCGATACTGCTATAAAACGCAAACCAAGTGGAATCTCAAGCGAAAAACTTGAACCCCTTCCCTCTACAACATCTACGGTGATATGGGTGTTTTTCATGTACTCAAACTGATCAGGCGACATATAAAACTCACAGCCGTGGATCTCTCCAAGCTTTACATCCCTGCTTCCAATCATAAAATCACCTACCTCAAAACACATAGGTGCTGAACCGTCACAACACCCGCCACTTTGATGAAAAAACAACTCTCCATGTTCCTCTCTGAGTTGGTCTATCACCTTATTGGCGGCTTCTGTAGAACTAACTCGCTGAGTTGCCATCTTAAAAGAAACCTAATGCATTTTGATCATAAGATGTTAGTACATTTTTCGTATGACGATAGTTATTTAGCATCATCATATGTGTCTCTCTTCCGATACCAGACTTTTTATACCCACCAAATGAGGCATGTGACGGATAAAGATGATAGCAGTTCGCCCAAACACGTCCAGCCTGAATACCTCGTGTAAATTTTTGCATTTGATGTACATCTCTCGTCCATATGCCTGCACCAAGCCCATAAATGGTATCGTTTGCAATCGCCAGTGCCTCATCTTCATCCTTAAATGTCGTTACACTCAAAACAGGTCCAAAGATCTCCTCTTGGAAGATTCTCATTTTGTTATCTCCTTTGAATATAGTTGGTTTTATAAAGCAACCATCAGGATAAAACTCGTTATCATACTTCTCACCGCCTATGAGAAGCTCAGCACCCTCCGCTTTTCCTATCTCTATATAATTGAGTATTTTTTCATACTGATCAGGTGATGCCTGTGCTCCCATCATAGTAGTAGGATCAAGCGGATCGCCCATCTTGATCGCTTCTACACGCTCTAAAACCCTCTTCATAAAAGGTTTATAGATACTCTCTTGTATAAGAGCGCGTGAAGGACATGTACACACCTCACCCTGGTTAAACGCAAACAGAACCAAGCCTTCAATAGCTTTGTCAAAAAAGGCATCATCTTTGTCCATAATACTTTCCATAAAGATATTTGGTGATTTACCGCCAAGTTCAAGTGTAACAGGAATAATGTTCTCAGAAGCATACTGCATAATTAGCTTCCCGGTTGTTGTTTCTCCCGTAAAGCCGATCTTTTTGATATCAGGGTGAAGCGCGAGCGGTTTTCCTGCTTCCGGACCAAAACCGTTAATGATGTTAATAACACCTGCCGGTACTATATCTTTGATCACTTCCATCATAAGCATGATAGAAACAGGTGTTTGCTCTGCCGGTTTTAAAACAACACAGTTTCCTGCCGCCATAGCAGGTGCTAACTTCCAAGCAGCCATCAGAAGAGGAAAGTTCCAAGGGATGATCTGCCCTACAACCCCAAGAGGTTCGTGGATCTCTTGAGAAACAGTGTTTGCATCAAGATCACTCACGGTGCCCGACTCAGAACGGATAACACTCGCGAAATATCTAAAGTGGTCTATTGCCAAAGGAAGGTCTGCCGCAAGTGTTTCACGAACAGCTTTTCCGTTATCCCATGATTCGGCAATTGCGAGCATCTCTAGGTTTTCTTCCATTTTATCTGCAATCTTATTTAAGATAGCACTTCTCTGTGCAACAGAAGTTTTTCCCCAGGTCTCAAACCCTTTCCATGCAGCATCAACAGCTAGTTGCACATCTTTTTTGTTGGACTGTGCTACTTTACACATCATTTGATTATCAATAGGAGAAAAAGCTTCAAAATATCTTCCATCCACAGGTTCGATCCACTCTCCACCGATAAAATTTTCGTACTGCGCTTTAAACTCTGGTTTCTTGTATGACATTGTTGCATCCTTTTTTTAAATTGTTCTACATCTATTGTAATGTTAAAAAGTAGCATTAAAGTAGCATTTCATTATTAGGTAAAGTAATGCTATAATTTTCTTTGATTTGTTACAAAATGTATCAAAAATAAACATTTTATATTAAAAAGTACTTTAAAATGAAAACATACAACTATGTACTCACTGAAGATTCCATTACAAATACCATAGATATCCTATATCTTAGTTCTAAAACAGATGTACTTATTCAGGTGTTTTGTGGAGTAGATGGAGAAGCACTAAAAAAGACTATGCATGAACTCCACTTACTTCTGCCAAATGCCGTATGCATAGGAACAACTACTGATGGGGAGATACAGGAGCACCACGTATCTACGAAAAAAACGGTTGTCTCAATCTCTGTTTTTGAAAAAACATCAATCAAAAGCACCTTTGTAAACACAGGCAACAGTTTTCAAAACGGTGTATCGCTTGCGCACAACTTACTTGAAGATAACACCAAACTCATTATCACCTTCTCAGATGGAACCTCAACAAACGGAGAAGAATTTTTAAAAGGGATAGAGTCTGTTGACAACAAAGTGATGGTTGCCGGTGGTATGGCGGGTGATAACGGAAACTTTGTACAGACATTTATCGCTCAAGGCAACAACATCTTGCAAAAAGGGGCTGTCGGTATCTCTTTAAATTCCGATGAACTTACAGTACAAAATAACTACAGTTTCAACTGGTCACCAATAGGTCTCGAACATAAAATAGACAAGGTCGAAGCAAACAGGGTTTACTCCATAGATGGTACAACACCTATAGATTTTTATGCCAAATATCTGGGCGAAGATGTAGCCAATGCACTCCCCGCAACAGGGATAGAGTTCCCCCTTATCATAGAAAAAAACGGCATGAAAGTTGCACGGGCCGTACTTGCCAAGCACCCTGACGGCTCTTTGTGCTTTGCCGGCAATTTAAATGTAGGGGATTCTGTAAGACTTGGTTTTGGAAATGCTGAAATGATTATCGATCAGTCCAATGATTCTTTAAAAAAGTTCTATGAAAGCTCTGTAGAGACTTTTTTTCTTTACTCGTGTATGGCAAGAAGACGCTATATACCGGAGCTTATCAATGTAGAAGTGGAACCTTTTGCCAGTATAGCTCCCACTGCCGGTTTTTTCACCTATGCCGAGTTCTTTCACCATAAAAACAGAAACGAACTTCTCAACCAGACACTCACAGCCATAGCACTCTCAGAATCTAAAAAGCACAACATCTTTCACTACAACAAAACCATAAAACTCTCCCAAGAGTTCAGTGAGTATGCCACAACGGTAAAGGCACTAACCCACCTCATACAACAGTCTTCACAAGACCTAGAAGAACAGGCAAAACGGCTTGATGAACAAAAACAGTTCTCTCAAAAACTTTTAGCGCAACACAAGCTTTTTATGCGTCATACTATTCATGAGACCATCACCCCTTTATCTGTGATCATGAATAATATCGAACTTTATGAGCTTGAACATGGTAAGAACAACTACCTCTCCAACATAGAAGCAGCTATGAAAAATGTGTTCAATATCTATGATGATTTAAGTTATCTAGTAAAAAAGAATCAGCGTGAATATCCAAAACACACCATAGACCTTGTTGACTTTGTACGCAATAGAATCGAATTTTTTGAGCAACTTGCCACGCAGGCAAACCTGCATTTTGAGTTTTTGCCCAAAGTTTCAAGTGCTACTTTAGGGTTCAATGAAACAAAATTACAAAGAATTATTGATAACAACCTGACAAATGCGATAAAATATACCAAAGAAAATGCGGGTATTCGTGTAAGTATAGAGAAAAAGAGTGAGGGTTATCTACTTCAAATACTAAGTGCATCGATCCACATTCAAAACCCTGAAAAGATTTTTGAAGCTTACTACAGAGAAAAATCAAATGCTGAAGGATTTGGCTTGGGACTCAGTCTTGTTAAACAGATCTGTGAAGAGCAAAACGTTACTATAGAAGTAAGCTCAAATGAAAAAACTACATCCTTTAGTTATTTGTTCAAAGGTGAAAAATGAAAATACTGCTTTTAGAAGATGATGCGATGCTCAACGATGCGATCTCAACATACCTAAAAACAACGGGACATCAAGTTGAAAGTTTTAGAGATGGAACCTCGGCACTCAAGAGACTTTATCTGCAAAGTTTTGACCTTCTCATACTTGATATCAATGTTCCAAATATTGACGGTTTTACACTCTTAGAGGAACTCTACTCTACAAAGGTACGGCCACCGGCGATATTTATCAGTGCACTCATCGATATAGAAGATATCTCAAGAGCATTTGAACTTGGCTGTTATGACTACTTGAAAAAACCGTTTCATCTTAAAGAGCTGAGTCTTAGAATAGACAAAATGCTTAAAAGTCATAAAACACCCCAGCAACACACCCGTTTAAGTGAAGGCTACAGCTTTGATACAAATACTTCCAAGTTGCTTTTTTATAATGAGATTCAAATAATACCCAAAAAACATCTGGAGATCATCTACCTACTCACTGCAAACTGCGGGAACGTAGTGAACTATGATCTCTTTCGAGAGCATGTCTGGAACAGCTATGAAATTGACAACGCCACCATCCGAGCAGAAGTCAACCGCTTAAAAAACACTCTAAAAGAAGATTTTATTGTCAATATACGATCAATAGGCTACATGATCAACAGACGCTAAACCGCTAGATATCAAACTTTTTTCTATTGAATATTGTTGAGAAGATATATTGATTCTGTTTTTATTTCTTCAATGGGGTGTAAAAGAGTGTGTAAAGTGTAAAAAAGTTTTTAAAAATATATATTCTTTTTTGTGAGTTACACCCTCTTTGGCACCCTAAGATAAGAAATTAAGATATTCAATCTCCGATTTTGTTTCCAAGCTTTTTATCAAGAATATATAAAACTCGATCAGCATAAAAAAACGGTAAATTCTCGTCGCATATCTCCAGTAGCTTGTCGATATAACCAAAATAAATATCACAAGAGTTTTGCAAGTACCTTTGACTGACTTTTGCTGGCTTTTGAGGTATTTTTTGCTTTGGATATAAAATACGAAACACCCTATCATCGATAATTTGAAAAACAGAGGAATTTATAAATCTCAAAATTGTTGAAGCCATAGGCAGTCTAATACCATTACAAGCTAGCAGTTTTTTGAGAATATCTTTAGCTTTTCGATGTTCACCTTGTTGTAACTTGGATAAGGTTTTCAATTCAGCTAAAAGATCATCATCAATCGATGGGAAACGATTGAGCTTCCATAAAATAATTTCGTATAAAACTTCTCGATTGAAATGCTCGATATCCATTTTATCGAGATTATCGGTTAGAGCAAGATTGTAATTATATTCGCTCATCAGTTGTTTTGGATCATCACCCCATACTGAAGAATATTGCTTGATAAACTCATTCATCTTGCTCGCTCCTACTTTAGATTAAAATTATACAGCCTTTTGACAGACATCTCACAGCTATTCTCTAAAAAAAACACCAATTTAGCTATAATTTCACCAATGAAAAAGAAACCAGAATTTAAAGTAGTATCTCCATATGAACCGGCGGGTGACCAACCAAAAGCTATAGAAGTACTGAGTAAAAGTATACTTGATGGCAATCGCTACCAAACACTCGAAGGTGTAACCGGAAGCGGAAAAACACATACTATGGCGAGAGTCATAGAGAATGTCAAAATGCCTACTATCATCATGACTCATAACAAAACACTAGCGGCTCAGCTTTACTCAGAGTTTCGCCAGTTTTTTCCTCATAATCATGTGGAGTATTTTGTTTCGTATTATGATTATTATCAGCCGGAGGCGTACATTCCACGTCAAGATCTTTTTATAGAAAAAGACTCCGCCATCAATGATGAACTTGAGCGTATGAGGCTCTCCTCAACTGCAAACCTCCTCTCTTATGATGATGTAATCGTCATAGCTTCTGTGTCTGCAAACTACGGTCTTGGTGATCCCGAGGAGTATGAGAATATGGTACAGTCCATTGCCATCGGTGATGAGATAACACAAAAAAAACTGCTGCTTCGTTTGGTAGAGATGGGCTACAGCCGAAATGATACCTATTTTGACTCCGGACATATCCGAGTCAACGGGGAAAGCCTTGACATATATCCACCATACTTTGAGCAAGAGGCTATTCGCATAGAGTTTTTTGGAGATGAAATTGAAGCCATCTATACTTTTGATATCATAGACAACAAACGCCTTGAGGATCACAAAAACTTTACCATTTATGCCACTTCTCAGTTTAGTGTACGTCAGGAAAAGATGGCAGTTGCTATCAAA
>JALUKO010000406.1 GCA_027056525.1 Helicobacteraceae bacterium
AATCACTATATTTCCTGCTTTCACAAAAGGTGCTATCGATTTTGTTGCTGCAACAACATAGTCAATATTTGGAACAAAACCTTCATGAAAGGGAGTAGGTACGGCAATGATGAAGATATCAGACTCTTTTGGTGTCGTACTTGCTTTAAGATTACCTGAGTTAACTGCCGAGCGCACAAATATATCAAGTTCAGGTTCTACTATATGAATACGTCCTTCATTAATTGTCTCAACAGTACTTTGAACAACATCTACCCCATGAACTACATAGTTTCTATTTGCCAAAAGAGCTGCGGTTGGAAGACCAATATAGCCAAGTCCTATAACACATACAGTTTTATTTCTTTTCATTATGTTCCTTTAAAAAATTGAGTATTTTTTCACATGCATTTCCATCACCGTATGGGTTATGTGCTTGAGACATCTTTTTATATACATCTTTATTATCTAACAACTCTTGTGCTTCATGTATAATTTTTTTAATATTTGTACCTACAAGCTTCACTGTCCCTGCTTCTAAAGCTTCAGGACGCTCAGTAGTATCACGCATGACCAATACTGGTTTTCCTAAACTTGGGGCTTCCTCTTGAACCCCTCCACTGTCAGTGATGATAAAATAAGACAAATTCATAAGATATATAAATGCTTCATACTGTAAGGGTGGTATCAAGTGTACATTATCTACATTATGCAGTATTTCATTTACAGGTTTTTGTACGTTAGGGTTTAAGTGTACAGGATACACAATATCTGCATCGGGATTTTGCTCTGCAAGTGTTTTGAGTGCTTCACAAATATCGACAAATCCCTGTCCAAAATTTTCACGGCGATGACCTGTTATCAAAATTATTTTTTTGTCTTTTTTCACTTTATAGTGTTTTTCTATCTGCATCAATACTTTCACTTTAAGTTCTGCACTTGCATCTATTTTCTCAAGAGCTAAGAAAAGAGCATCTATGACAGTATTTCCAGTCACTAATACCTTCTCTCTTTGAGTATTCTCTCTAAATAAATTTTCTGCACTTGTTTGTGTTGGAGCAAAATGATACGTTGTTATCTGAGAAGTAAGCTGTCTGTTTGCTTCCTCCGGCCATGGGCTATAGATATCACCGGTTCTAAGTCCAGCTTCCACATGAGCAACTGGAATTTTTTGATAAAATGCCGCAAGTGATGCTGCCAATGTCGTTGTTGTATCACCATGTACCAACACAATATCGGGTGAAAAATCTTTCAAAACATCTCGAAGACCAAGGAGCACATTGGAAGTTACATCATAAAGATCCTGAGCAGCTTTCATAATGTTCAGATCATATTCCGGTGTAATTTCAAATATATCTAAAACCTGATCCAACATCTCCCTGTGCTGTGCAGTGACACAGACTTTAGATTCAAAGAATTGATCACGTGAAAATGCTTTAACAAGAGGTGCCATCTTGATCGCTTCTGGTCTTGTACCAAAAATAAGCAATACTTTTTTCATTAAGCTATATCCTTCACAAAGTATCGTTTAGAAGTTTGTTTTTATCATATACAGACTTCAAAATACTGGTAGTTTTAAGTTTTTCTATCATATCCAAGTGGGCAATTTTGTGTACATCACTTCCTAAAAAATCTATCATGCCATTGTTACATAGCCACAGAGCATATCTTTGCGTTTCAAATGAAGGATAGTTAGTTAAAGAGAGCATATCGATCTGAAACAGTACTCCACTATCTTTAAGCTCATAGTATAAATCGCGATCATTATTCA
>JALUKO010000407.1 GCA_027056525.1 Helicobacteraceae bacterium
AAAAGTACCTTGCACATACTTTTTCCACTGTTGCTTCCGAATTTGATCATGACAACATAGAACTTCCGATCTTTATCTCATCAAGCTTTCAAAAATATGCGGATTCATTTGCTTTTGAACATGCAAACAAAAAAAACCTACCGATACATTTTGTAACACTCACAAGTCCAAAAGCGATGAGTGAAATAGAAGCACTTCCACAAAACTGTATCATCTATATCATAGATTTTCAGACAATCAAAAAAAGTGACAGAAAAGCTTTCTTCGAAAAAATCGCATCTAAACAGGCTATTGTTGCAAGTAGTGACAAGATTGAAGATATAGAGTATAAAGTTCTTGAGATCAAAAGTGACAACAATGTATTTGATCAAGGAGATATACTTCCTATAGAGGATTATGTAAAATTTATCGTTTTAAACTACCAAAACAAATTTCCCGATACCGAGCTTTCCAAAAAACTTGGCATAAGCAGAAAAAGCTTATGGGAAAAAAGAAAAAAATATGACATCATCAAGAAAAAATAAGACCATACTTATTGACAAAGAAGCAGCCTCTGCTTTAGAGTTGGTCAAAGAGGGTCTTCTCCATCCTGTAACGGGACTGATGAGTGAAAAAGAGAGTCAAGAGGTTCTTGAAACTTCAATGTACAACGGTAAAACTTTCCCTTTTCCATTTATTCTCTCACCTTCGGGGAAAAAAAATGAAGATATCATACAGTCCTTGCAAAAAGGGGAAGAGATCACCATTTTATGTGATGGTGAGGAGTTTGCTGTTTTAAAAGTTGAAGAAACCTTTCAAATTGACCCTAAAGAGAGAAGCAAACACATCTATGGGACTGATGATCTCTCCCACCCCGGTGTCAAAGCAACACTAAAACGTCTTGGAAGTTGGGCTCTTTGTGGTGAATACACACTTTTAAACCCTTCTGTAAACACAAACAAAAAACTCATAGAGGACGCAAAAAAAACAATCAATGCAAAACACACTACCTCTTTGGTGATGGCAGCGAATCCTCTACACCGTGCTCATGAGCGTTTAATCAGACAAACACTAGACAGTACTGACCTTTTGGTGATTTTTCTACTCAAACCTTATGACAATTCAACGCTTAACTATGAGCTTAGAAAAGAAGCGTTGCAATACTTTATCAACAACTTTTTGCCAAAGAACAGTGTAGTGATCGTTCCTTTAGAAAACAGCTATATTTTCGCGGGCTACAATGAGATCATCATTGATGCTATTGTGGCAAACAACTACGGCTGTAACAGACTGACAGTGGGAAGAAACCACGCCGGACTTGGAATGTTTTATGATTGTAACTCTAACAAGTCTATCGTTGACAAGGTGATTGGTATAGATATAGAGATACAAATAGCAAGTGAGTATGTTTATTGTGACAAATGTACAACTCTTGTCAGTAAAAATACCTGCCCACACGGTCAACACCATCAAATCTCATACAGAGCAGACTCCATACTCGAACTGCTCGAGCTAGGACTTTTGCCACCGGCTGTTTTGATTAGAAAAGAGATCTCTGCGTATCTTCTTTCAAGGATATTTCCAAAAAGGTTCAAAAACCTTGAAAAAATGTACTACGATATATTGCCGGTTGAGGGTCTCTTGGAAGAGCATACTGAGAGAGATTTCTACCTGGAGTTAATGAAACTCTACCAAACAACTTCACTTACATAAATTAGGAATACAATGAATTGGTTTTTTATAACTTTAGGATTTAGCGGTCTTGCACCAAAAGCACCCGGTACGGTAGGAAGTCTTGTTTCTTTGATATTTGGAGTGCTCATCCTCATCTACCTCGATGCTCAAACCCTTTTTCTTGCAACAGTACTTATCTCACTCATCGCCATAAAGTCCATTAATAAGTATGAACAAAGAACAGGTATCCATGATGACAAAAGAATTGTCATAGATGAGCTCGCCGGTATGTGGTTTGCGCTTAGCGTTGCACCTGCTACCGGTGTTGTACCATCTGAAATCATGAACCTTGAAAACGGTTTTTTGATCCAAGTTCTGCTCTCTTTTGCTCTGTTTAGATATTTTGATATCGCCAAACCTTCTATTATCGGTAGAATAGACAGAGAAGCAAAAGGTGGCGTCGGTGTTATGGGCGATGATATTATTGCAGGCTTTGCAGCAGGTATCTCTTCTGCTGCACTTTGGCAAATATGGCTGAAGGTTCAAGCCCTTTTGTAAATACTACACAAACATAGGATCACTTGTTGGTTCTATCTCCTCAAAATCTGCTATGATCTGCTTAAACATCTGCATCGTTTTTTGTGCTTTTTGTATATGCTCATCAAAGATATATTTTGATGAGGGGAATGATTCACTTAAACTCTTATATATCAAAATACGTCCGTTAATGTGCTTGTCAATCTCTTTAAATGCATCTTCAAGATACTGACGCGTTGTTGTGTGACGAAAGAGTGCTCTGAGCATTTTTATGCGCTCTTTGATTGGGATCGACTCATCTATCGCTTCTGCAATACGTTTAATATCCAAACGTGAAAGGTACACGCCACTGTGTGCGGGAGCCAAGAGTTTTGATGTGAGTGCATCTACAAACTGAGGTACAGGCTCTTCATCTACCTTATCCCCTATATCCGGGTTTTGTTCTGGATCAAGCGAGCATTTCTCATCTACAAACTTGTCAAATTCCGCCCGCAAATCACTTAAATCATGTTCATTCATATCTTATTATCCTTCAAATGTACTTTTTGGTTTTTCATATTTTAAATGCCCTTTTTTCTCAAAAAAGTTATAAGCACCTTTACTCAACTCCTCGATCATATCATCATAGCCGACATATCGTTGTACATACTCTTTTGTTTTTGTTCTGAGTGCTGAGAACTGCTTGGAAGTTTTCATATCAAAATTGATCTGTGCAAAGTTTGTAACCATATCAAAACTTTGTAACTCTGAAAAATCAAGTACTGCATCATAGGGGGAAAAGTCAACCTCCATCCCCTCAGCTATTCTGTTCATATCTGGACTTGGAATCTCTAACTCTTGTGTAAACTTCATCAACGCTTCTAGGTCATTATGAAAATAACTTACATTGAACCCACAAGAGAAAAAACTAAATGCCTTGGCGTAAGGACTTATACCGATTATAGCAATATTGTGGGCAAAATTATCTTTTAATATCTCGGTAAGAACCCTGATACTAAACAGATCGCCTATAAGTTTTTCACCATCACGAACAAGTATGTCACACATCCCTGAACGTTTGACAATACCGGGTGCAACATCCAAAACCTCTACGGCATCACTCACAAACTCACTTGAGATCACAGCACCATTGACATGAGACTTTCTTAAGTTGCTCAGAGTAAAGAAAAAATCATCTCTTCGTATATTCATAGGTATCATCATGGCGTCTTTGTTTTTTGCTTTAAACAAACGGTTCAGTGATGCACTTAAACTACTTTGCCCTGCCTCTTCACCGACAAAACCATAGAGCTTTGTTTGGTGAGATATCTCATTTGCATTATTCATCATTTTAGATCCCCTCCTTTATGCCCCAAAGTGATCGGGCTTCTTCATCTTCTACTTTACATCTGTAACACAGTGTATCATCGTTGTTGACACTAAAAATCATATTGCACTCATTACATCGTCTTACATGAAACGAGATCAGATTCTGTACTGCAGGTTCAAAAAACTCTTTAACATTGTATGCGTTTGAAAGTGTCAGTGCATTTGGTTCACATACATCATGACATATATGACACTTTATACATAAAAAAGGATCAAAATCGATCTTTGAATTTTTAATATCTGAATTCAGTGCACCACTTGGGCAGACTCTATAGCACATTTGACATGCCGTACATACACTCTCATCCATGATCTTTTGCGAAGTAAAACTTACTTCACTAGCATCAACTACATGAAAAACAGAAGGCTTTTCAGCCCTTTTCATCGCACTAAAAAACAGTTTTCTTTTATGCGGTATCTTCTTTTGTCTCAAAAGGGCGATATCTGTTTTTTCTAAAGTATGCTCACTAAGCTCATCACTTGCTTTTTTTACCTCGTTCTCAAAACTGTGTTTTGTTTTGGCGATCGTTTGCAGGTTGATATTTCTCAAAAATTCCCGACGATCCACACTCTCTTGAGCAGACTCATCTTTATAACAGGTATTTTCCAGCTTGATCACTACATCATCTTGAAGCATCGCTTCTAAAAGATAACTCGCCTCTTCATAGTTTTGTACTATCTGCTTGTGACAGGTTGAAGCGATATCACAGTTCTGACAATACCCCATGTCAAAGACAAGCTCTTTTTTTAAAATCGCCAATGATATAATATGCTCTATACTCAGTACCGCGATACACGGAACATTTTTGCGACAAGAGATCACAGATGCCTCATCTTCTAAAAAGTCAAAGAAAAAATTTGTTGTGTTGAAACTCTCCAGAGTAAGCGCTTCACTCGGGCACACTCCCACACAGGCGCCACACTCCACACATGAGGAGAAGTTAATCATAGGTAAAGGGTTATCTCCCACAACAATGGCATCTGTCGGACATACCACTTCACAATTGTTACACGTACTCTGTGTACTTAAACTACGGACACAATAACCTGCATTTAACTCAAGCATATCTTAGGCACTTAACTCTTTGTTTAGGTACTCATTATCACTTAGTATAAATTCCAGTGCCATATCTGCCGCATCATAATACAAAGGGGTTCGTGCTTCATACTTCATATTGATAAGATACATAGGAGCCCATCGAAGCAGATGTTTGTTTAAAAATTCTTTTTGAACATTTTGAAGCTCTTTGAGCGCTTCTACATCTTGCTTTTGCAAAGCTTTCATCTCTGCTGAGGCAAGATGATGCATAAACTCCAACTCTATACCGATATGATCCGATGAAACACTTCTGGCAGCTTCATAATCAACCATAAACTCATAAGCGCTGTATATATCTGTCACAGGGTTTGCGCCACCTGTTTCTACCATTTGATCCTCTCTTGTATAAAAGGTCTCATAAGGGATCAGATGTAAAATAGAAAGGTTCACAAAATCAGGGTTGAAATACTCCTCTAAAAGAGTCACTTCATCAATCTCATCAAGTTCTTTCCACTCTTTAAGTGTCGGGAAAAATTCTAAAATATTTTCATCATTTTTAATCATCTGAAGTGTCTGCACCTCAAGTTCTTGCAGTAATATACGCGATAATAAGGCATATATATTAACTCTTGCTTGCGTTTGTTCCATAGGTTTTGTACCTTTTCATTTTATAGGTGATTATTTTATCACAATTATCTGAAACTAAGATTGTAAATTTCACCTAACTAGATCAAAGAGGTCATAATTTGATTCACGGTGATACTGATATCTCTCATATCTTTGCTATCTTTTTGCGTAAATTTCTCTATTTGCTCTTTTATACTCTCATAGGACTCCACTTCAGTTTTAAAGTAGCTGTTAAAAGCCTCCAGTGGGGTTTCATCAGCTCTTTGAAACTTCAATATCTCCTCTGTGAATTTCACAACAATATACTCTATATATTCCATAAGTTGATGGCGAAGTATCTTTTCATTCTCTGTTGTTATCTCTATGTTATCAAGTGAAGCGATCATCTGTAAAATTTTAAATTCACTTACCACCAGATAAAAAGTAACAGCAACATCGTTAAAAGAGTATGAAGATGTCTCTTTCACCATAATCGCTGCAACTGCAAAACGTAAATAATCAATAGCTGAAAAGAAAAGATTGAACTGATGGTTTCCATCAATAATATTTACTATATTCTTGTCATTGATCTTATTGAGAATCTCAAAAAGATTCTCTTTATAATCCAAAATATGGTTGAGATCCATTTTATGTTTATTGAAATGTTTGAGTATCCACTTCGTTGCAAAGTTCAGGGTTTTTTCTATCTCTGACATCAGCTTATACTGCTGTTGCACACTCATAACAAAATCGTTTCGATAGATCTCATACCTTATATCATTGGCTCCAAAAAGCTGATTGACGATAAGATAGGATTTTATCTTAAGCAAAAACTTTTCATGATTACTCTCTTTATAGTGGGAAATAAAAGTGACCCCCTGAAGATTTATGATTTTGTCAGCGATCATAGTGGCAATGATCTCACGACGCAACGGATGGTTGGTAATCT
>JALUKO010000408.1 GCA_027056525.1 Helicobacteraceae bacterium
CATATATTTCAATTAATTAGAAAATTGATAATTTTTTGATAAAAGGTTTTACACATGGAAAATGGTAGCGTTATAATAGTTGAAGATGATGAGATCACAGCACTCAACTTAAAAATCTCTCTGCAAAAACATGGCTATGAAGTTATAGACATCTGTGACAATGCAGAAGATGCAAAAGAATCGATAGAGAGTAAAAAACCTAATATTGTTATTGTTGATATATCATTGCAAGAAAGTGATGATGGGATAGAACTCGCTCAGACCATACGGGATGAGTACGACATACCATTTATCTTTCTTACATCCTATAGTGATGATGAGATCATTTCTAAGGCTAAAAAAACTGAACCTTATGGGTATATAGTGAAGCCTTTTGACCCGAACTCCCTTCATGCAACCATACAAATGGCGATCTTTAAGTTTGAAGTTGAAAATGAGAGAAAAGAGGAGATGGACTTTCCTAAAATGAACAAACTCAACATTGAGAAGCTTCTGTATGCAAAAAGAGAGGGTGATGAGCCAATTGTAAAATTTGGTAAAGATTATCATCTCGATATCAATGCATGTGAGACATTTTTTAAAGATAAAAAAATCAGACTTACAAAGAAAGAAAATGCTTTTTTACGTCTGTTAGTCGCACAGCTTGGGTTTGTTGTAACATTTCAGCAAGCGATGGAATATGTTTGGGAAGAAAACGGCGCAACTGAGAACAGCGTCAGAACACTCGTATGGAGACTCAGAAACAAACTGGAAACTGATATCATCAAAAATGCTTCAGGCATTGGCTACTATATAGATGAGTAAAGAATAGTTACGAGATCTTTATCTCGTCTATTCTTTTGTGCATCTCTTCAAAAGCTTCTCTGTAAGGATAATCGCTATTTTTATTTTTTGCCATGCTCTCCATCTCACTGGAAGTTTGCTGCAAGGATTCTATCCTAAAATTACCACTTGAACCTTTGATGCTGTGTGCTAATAATGCGATCTTTTTAAAGTCCTTTGCATCAATAGCATCACTTATCTCAGGAAGCAGTTTTTTCATTTTTTTGATGAAGAGTCCCAAAAGCATCACAAGTTCATCTTCACTGAGCATCAGCTCTTCCATAAGCTTTGCAACATCTACGCCTTGTATTTGGCTTTGAGAAGTCTCATCTTCCTCTTTAACCTCTATATCTGCTGCACCACTTTCATCTCTTACCTTCAGATATGAATCAAACACTTTCTCAAGCTCTTTTATGATGATAGGTTTGCCTAAAAATGCATCATAACCACTAGAGAGTCCCCTCTCTTTGACACCTTTTATAACATTGGCGGTCAGTGCGGAAACAGGGGTATGCTGCAAGGATTCCTCTTTTTCATATGCCAAAATATTTTTGACAGCTTCATTACCATCCATGATCGGCATCTGCTCATCCATCAAGATCAGATCGTAACTATTTGCTTTGTACTTTCTAACGGCTTCCAAACCGTTATAAGCAAGATCAAATGTTAAGCCGTATTTTGCAAGTATAATCTTAATAAGTTCCTGATTAGCTTCATTATCTTCTGCAACCAAGATATGTCCCGTGTACATTTTTCCTTTTTTACTTACTTGATGATAATAAGAATCAGGGTTCAGTAGTTCTAAAAATGTTGCTTTGATTTTAGAGCAATACAGTGGAAAACACATAGGCATAATATGATCATACTTATCGTACTCATCTGAGAGCTTACGCATAAGGGCTATATACTTTTTATCTGAATGAATGACATTATTTTTAAACTCTTCATCGATCTCATCATGAATGTACACTGCCACATCAAAATCGATCTCAAGACTGTCCACTACCTCTATATCCATACCAAATATTGAAGCATATTTTAAAAATGCTTCATATTTATCTAAGCCTTTTTTACCATCAGAATACATGATGATCTTAAGGTCTTGAAACTCTTCGATATTTTCAAAGATCTGACAACTGTCATTTTTGATCTCTACGGGTATTTTCAGCCAAAAAGTACTCCCTTTTCCAAGTGCCGAATTTGCGGTTACTTCCCCATGCATATGTTCTGCCAACTGTTGACAAATAGAGAGTCCAAGCCCCGTACCGTCAACCTTTTTGTTTTCGGAATACTGAGCTTGGGCAAAGGCTGTAAACACATTGCCAAGATCCTCTTTGGCGATCCCTATGCCGTTATCTTTTACACGTACTTTCAGTACACTCTCTTCACAAGTTGCCTCAACGCTGATAATACCTCCATCTGGAGTAAATTTGATCGCATTACTTAAAAAGTTCGAGAGTATCTGTTTGATTCTTAGTGGATCGGCGTAAAGTTCTGTTGGAATACTCGGGTCTATAAATGAGGTGATGGTGATATTTTTATTGTTTGCACTCGCAACAAAAAGCTCCATGGTGTGACTAATCTCTTCATGGATAGAAAATATCTTTGGCTCAATGGTAAACTCACCACTTCTGAGTTTTGAGAAGTCCAAAATATCATTTATGATACTTAAAAGATTTTCACCACTGTTTAAAATAATATCTAAATATTTTTTATGTTTTTTAGAAGTATTTTCATTTCTTAAAAGATTTACAAATCCTAAAATAGCGTTAAGCGGTGTGCGTATCTCGTGAGACATATTTGAGAGGAAGTACTCTTTTGACTTTCCGGCATTAAGTGCTTCTGCTCTTGCATCGATGAGAGTGGTTATATCGTACGCTATAGACATATACTCAGTAGAGTTCTCAAAAGGATCGTTTATCTTTACTATGGTCACATCTATATAAAAATACTCCCCGTTTTTCTTAAGGTTTTTTATGGTCCCACGAAATATTCCCTTGTATTTTAACTCTTTCCAGAGATTTTCAAAATATTCACTCGACATATCCCCATGTTTCATAAAGCTGTACTTTTGACCTATAAGTTCATCCTCAGTATATCCACAGAGATTTACCAACTTTTTATTCACATAGGTGATAGTACCTTCGAGATCTGTTTTGTAGATCAAAGCACTCTCATCAAGCGCTTTTTTATACTCACTCATAAGCCTGACATTTTTATCTATCTCCTGCTCTTTTTGAAAGATAGTATCTGTATAATATTTGAGGATAGCTTTAAAGTTCTCATCAAAAATAAAATAGATCTCATTCGCTATATCTTTGGAGTTTATGTCGGCATCGTATGTAAAATCTATCATCGATTTACGAAAATGACTGCATATACTAAAAAGCTCCTCTGTCGTGATCTCTTTATCTTTCATATATTTGAGAAGTTTCTCCATAATAGGACACTTCCCAATCTCAACTTTGGAAGAGATGATACCCATAATATAATCAAACAAACCACTGGCATACACCATCACAAAGGTATTTTTTTCTATGGAGTGTTGTTTGAGTATCTCTTCTGGTACGCTGTACTGCATCCAGTGCTGAAGTATCTTATCTTTTGAGTCTATAAAGAGCTGTTGTGTTTTAATTAAATTTGGTATTGATTCTTGCATATATCTATATTTCTTTAATTTGGATTAATTAGAAAGTATGATATTACCATGATTAATATTAATTTTATAATAGATACAAGCATTGTGCCTATAATATTTCCCGTTTGACAGCTAATGCAGGATGTATAACGTTTTGCTTCATAGTGTGCATAGAAAAAATAAACGATATTAAGCAGCAAAACCGTTGCAAAAAGATACTCCTGCGCGCTCCACATACTCTCAAGTATCACCTCATCACCCACAAACAAAGAGCCAACAAGTAAAAGAGCCATAACAATAAGAGCTATATTGGCAATTTTTGGAAAATAATCTCTTTTAAAAGTTGTCGGGCATGTCTCACTTATAGCCACATCTGCTCCAAACTCCAACTTCTTCTCAAATTTTGCTTTCTCCTCTTTGGAGAGCTTACTTAAAAAATGTGCACCAAAGGTATAGTCTATTTTTCTTTGCAAAAGGATACTAAAAGCACCTTGGGCTTGAAGAGAATGTTGTTTGCCTTCTCTATCTTGATATACCAAAGAGATTTTATCATAGCGTGTTACTTCCGCAGAAAGTCCTGGAAAGTATGCAGTAGTCTCTGTTGTAGTCACCTTTCCTTCAGTCGTAAAAATTCTTGGATTTATAAGTTCTAAAAACTCTTCATTTTCATCTTTGACTACAACAACATTAAAATAACTTCCTATTTGAAATGCTGCAAGCCCGTCAAGATTATTCTCTGTTATAGTATCTTTCAAATCCTCTATAAGAGAAAATAATGCTTGATCAAACTGCCTCACATCTGTGGCGAACTCTACACTCGGCGGAGTTGGATAGCGTACAATATCTTTAACCATGAAACGACCTTATAAAATAAATTTTAGTGTAAAAGAGAAGTGGTTTTATGAGAGAAGGCCTTGCAAAGCAAGACCTTTGCGAGACTAGTGACTTTTACTAACCACTACTAACATCTTAAGATTTATAGCTATAAATCTGATAAACTGCCAAATGACACAAGTTCTCATCTTTTTTGCAAAAGATCCCGGAACCATTGTAGTATAGTTTTGCTCATACGCTTTAATATTTGCTTCTTCTTTTTTCATAATTTCTCCTTATTTTTTACTCTGGTATCATTGTCCAGCCAGCTTTAAGCTTCGCTTTCCAAATAAATAGATAATGTAATATATGCTTGATCCAGTGACCTGCAAGACCAATCTCACCAAAAGTATAATCGGTATCACGACCTGTTCCCGGGTACTTCTCAAAGTCAGGAACAACCGGATAAACAGTCATTGCTGCTGCCGTACCGTCAAAGAGACCTTTTCCTGCTGAAGCAACACAAGCCGCACCCATATCTGCCATAGAGGATTCATGAAGCGGCGCATTTTCACCTTTTAGAATTCTGTCACAGATAGAGTGTGCCACAGCTTTGCCGATAATACCAGAAGGCATACCCGTACGTGGCGGTGTAGGGTTGATCGGTGTTCCATTTGGTGAGCTCATTGGCTTAGAGATAGGATGCGGTGGTGCAAAAGCGATACCACAAGCAAACATATTGTCATATGTAGGGTTTTGGTATGTTTTTGGCCAGTCACTTGCTTTCCAGTTCTCATAACTTCCAGCAGCATAGTTAGCATCCACTTTCATAAATCCATTTGGAGCAAAAACCGTATCTGTGATATCTTCACCCGCTTTGTTGTATGCTTTTAAGCCAACGCCTGCAAAAGGAGGGATGAGCATAGAAAAGTCAAACTCCTCTTCACCCGTACTACCATCAAGAAGTTCATACTCGATTCTACCCTCTTCCACTTTAGATACGTGTGCACCTATAAGCCAATCTACACCACGCTCGGTAAAGAGTGATTCGGTGAAAATTTTTGAACTTACAGCGTATCCGCCAACTTTCATATGAAGTCCGCCCATACCAAAATCACCAAGGAATGATTCGTTTGATATCCACTTGATATCGGCCATATCACGAACACCCGCTTTGCTTAGCTCATGTTCAATGTTGAAAATATACTCAAATGCTGCACCCTGACATGTACACATACCATGTCCCGTACCTATTAAGAACTTCTGACGCTCTCCATTTTTCATCTTCTCTATAGATTTTGCAAGCTCCTGCGAAGCGTGCACAGCATGATCTGCGGTACATACTGAAACAGTATGACCTGCATCCAGCCCAGGTGTAGCACCAAAGTTTAGTTTTGGTCCTGTAGCGTTTATAATATAATCATATTCTATCTCTTCACTCTGACCCGCTTGCTCTTCAGAAGTAAACTCCACAGTTACAAAAGGTTTCTCTTTACTTTCACTCCCCTCAGGATTAATTGAAACAGCTTTTGCCTGCTTATATGTAATACCGGCTTTTGCATAAACCGGTGCCAAATCAAATGTAACTTCATCTTTTGTCATTTGACCAACGCCAACCCAAATATTTGATGGAATCCAGTTCCATTTCGAGTTAGGGGTAACCACCACAACTTCATGTTGTGAACCAAGCCATTTTGCTGCGAATGTCGCTGCAGTATGTCCAGATACCCCTCCTCCTAAAACAACTAATCTTGCCATATGATCTCCAATGCATTTTAAGTTCTAAATAGATTTTATCACAAATTTAACAAAAAATATACTTAAGTGAATTAGTCAAAATTATTTATAAGTTTAATTTATATATTTATA
>JALUKO010000409.1 GCA_027056525.1 Helicobacteraceae bacterium
ACATAAAGAAATTCAATAAGACAAATATTAGAATTTGTAGTTGACACCTAATTCAGTTCCAAATAATGCTCCTTGAAGATTTAAATCACTATCCTTTTCGTAACCATAGCCAAGGCTAGCACCAACAAAAGGTTTTAAGTCATATCTTCCAATTAGATAATCAAAACTCATACCTGCTAATGAATGAAAGAGAATTTTAGTAATAGTGAGACATCAGAAATAGAGGAGTTTTATACAAAAATTTCTAAAAAAGTACGGCAGATAAGAGAAAAGAAAGCTATTACACAACTTGATCTAGCTTTGGATATTGGTATAAAATCAGTCGCTTTTTATTCCAACTGTGAAAACAACAGATATGGAAAGCATTTTAACTTAGAGCATATCTACAAAATTGCAAAATCTTTACAAGTAGATATTTGTTATTTTTTCAGTGACTAAGTTAATCGAGTTACTTCTTACGAGCAATCATCAATGTAGAGATATCCATCGAGAAGCTCTGTGTGTGAAGTATCTCAAAGCCCGCTGTCTCTAACTCTTTTTGCATCCCCTGAATAGTTACAAAATTCTCAATGGAATCGGGAAGATACGTATATGCTTCGAGGTTTTTCGAGATAGCACCACCTACATATGGAAGGATTTTATGCATATAGATATCACGCAGTTTTTTTAGCAGCGTTTTGTTCTCATCTTTCATAAACTCTAAAATAACGACGAGTCCATTTTGCTTCAACACTCGGTTAAACTCATAAAAAGCCTCTTGGCGCTCTACTACATTACGAATACCATACGTAATACTCAACATATCAGCTGTTGCATCTTCAAGTGGAATCTCTGTCGCTTTTGAAATATGGTAATGAAAATCAGGAAATTTTTGACGCGCTACATCGACCATTCCATTTGATGGGTCAACCCCAATAAGCTCTTTTATGCTAATACCGACCTTTTGTGCCTGCTTTTTCCAGTAACCCATCATATCACCCGTACCACAGGCTACATCGACGATTCTGTCAAGCTCTTTTTTTCCATAATAGTTAAATGCCAAATCACACGCTTTTTTTCTCCAGCTGATGTCCACACCCATACTCATCACACGATTTGCAGTATCATACGTCGGTGCAATATCATCAAACATCGAAACAATTTTTTCTTGTTTTTGCATTAGCTTTCCTTTTTCATCCACATGATTATATCTTGGTTCTCTTTTTGTATATTTAAAATTTTAAAATTTGCATCAATATTTTCAAATCCACCCTGACCGCCAATAATGGGAGATATAAAACAAAGATAATAATCCACTAAATCACGGGTAAGCTCAAACATCTTTGCACTTCCCTCTATCATAATGTTTTTATAGTTATCAAGAAGTGAAAAATTATCTGCAATATATACTTCTCTGCCCTCTACATTAAAAAGTGGTATGGTGGTATCGAACTCTTTTTCTTTGGAAAATATAAGTATATCAGGGGCTTTGCCGTTAACAAGACGTGCATCAAGTGTTGGTCTGTCAATCCGCACGGTGTTACCGCCAATGATCAAAAGATCACATCTATCACGCATAGCATGTGTATATGTTCTTGATTCTAAAGAGCTGATAACACCTCCATGTGTTGTTCCATTGAGTCTTTGTGCCCACTTGAAAAAAACAAATCGGCTATGGAGTGTTTGAATAAAGGGCAACAGAAGTTCATCAGTCTGCTCTTTGAGTATCTCGCTGTACACAACAGATGAGTTCATAGCCAAGAT
>JALUKO010000410.1 GCA_027056525.1 Helicobacteraceae bacterium
GTGTTGAAGAAGCCTACGCTGATCTACAATGGAGCATAAACTATCTTGAGTGGCTTGTTGCGGAACAGAAAAAAGATTAGAGAATCACTTGTACTTTAACTGACAGGTGATCATTCGTTCAACAAGCACTCTGGCTACCTCTGCTTTTCCGTCAACTATTACAGTGATATCGAGATCGGCAAGTTTTTCTTTTTCTTCCAAAGAGACAACTTTCACTACAAGATTGATATTTTTTGTTTGCTCTAGTATTGCCTCACAGATCAATCTTTTTTTATCGATATTATCCAACGTCACAATAACCGCTGCAGAGCTTTCTACATGAATCGCATCTAAAATATTTTGCTTGGACATATCTCCAAGATATGCTTCCTTTCCATCAGCCAAAGCCTCTTTAACATGCTTATAGCTGTTATCAACGACAATATACGGTGCATCAAGCAAGTCTAAATTTTGTGCGACAAATTTACCCACAACACTATATCCACATACGATTACGTGATCTTTTCTATTTGCAAGCGGTGTCAGCTCTTCCACCTTACTGTTCTCTTTCGATAAAAAGTCAACAATTGTTTTAATGCGACTAATAAAAAACGGTGTAATGATCATAGAGAAGATAACAATCAGCACTAAAAACTGTGCTAAGGTTTCATCTAAAATGCCACTGCTGCTGGCAACCGCAAAAATCACGAAAGAAAACTCCCCAACCTGAGATAAGGCAAAAGCAGTTTTAAGCGAAGTGGTATGCTTGGAAGATACACGAAGCAGCACATAAATAATAGCAGCCTTTATGATAAAAACCAGTAAAAATATACCTATAATAAGCCATATTTTATCTATAAACAATGCCAAATCGATCTTCATACCCACAACGACAAAAAAGGTTCCAAGCAAAATATCTTTAAATGGAGCAATATCTGTTTCAACTTTATGATGGTACTTTGTCTCCGCTATGATCATACCCGCTACAAATGCCCCCAAGGAGTAAGTAAAACCCATGTAGTATGCAACAAGTGAAGCACTCAGAACAATAAACAAAACGGAACCCATAAACAGCTCTTCTACTTCCGAAGAAGCCGAAAAGTGCAGTAGCCAGGTCATCAGTCTTTTTCCTATAATAAAAAGAATACCTAAAACAATAATGACACTAAAAAGTGTGTCGCGCAAGATCTCAAGAACACTTTGATCCCCCTCGCTCGCCAAAAAGCCGATCAATATAAGAATAGGGATCACTGCAATATCTTGAAAGATCAATATACCGGTTGCTTTTTGCCCGTAAGGGCGGTATATCTCTTTGGAACTCTTTAAATAACTCAAAACAACCGCCGTTGAGGAGAGGGAAAAAGCAAGTGCAACAATAAGAGAAGATTTAAAGTCAAGACCAAACAGATAATGGCTCATCACATAAGCTACCGCAGCACTAACACTCACCTGTAAAAAACCGTTACCAAAGATCTCTTTTTTCATGGTGCCCATTTTTGCCAAAGAGATCTCAAGACCGATAGTAAACATTAAAAAAACTATACCAAATTCCCCTACCAACTCTAAAGCATGCGAGTCACTCGCCTCTTTGAGATCAAAGGCATACACTATGATTGTACCGGTTAAGATATAGCCAATAATTTGAGAAACGCCAATACGTTTTAAAAAAATATTGACAATTATCGATATCCCCAAGGTAAGAATTACATAAAGCAGTGCATTTTCCATTATTAACCATTTAGTTTTTAAATTTTATAAGGCATTATATACTATAATCGCGCTTATATTACTTATGACTTATGGAGTTTTTACATGACTAAATACATTTTTGTAACCGGAGGAGTTTTAAGCTCTCTTGGAAAAGGGATCACTGCTGCCAGCGTTGGAACACTACTCAAACACTCCGGTAAAAAGGTGGGCATGTTAAAAATAGATCCATATATCAATGTGGACCCCGGAACAATGTCACCTCTAGAGCACGGAGAGGTCTTTGTCACCAAAGACGGTGCCGAGACGGATCTTGATATCGGGAACTACGAAAGATTTCTAGATACCTCGTATCTCAAGTCATCAAACTTTACTACAGGGCAGGTGTATTCAAGTGTTATTGAACGTGAACGTGCCGGTGGGTATCTCGGACAGACGATACAGGTCATTCCACATATTGTCGGAGAGATCGTCAAGCGTATCAAAGAAGCTGGTCAAGGGCATGATATTTTGGTAGTGGAGCTTGGGGGAACCGTTGGTGATATAGAGGGCCTTCCTTTCATGGAAGCGATCCGTCAAATGAAGCATGATGATGAAGTTGCCGGAACATTTTTTATTCATGTAACACTTATCCCTTACATCAAAGCAGCAGGCGAGCTTAAGTCAAAACCGACACAACACTCCGTACAAGAACTTCGCCGTATCGGTATCACTCCTCAAATGATCATAGCCAGAAGTGAAAACGGACTTCCTAAAACATTTAAGAAAAAACTGGCAATGAGTTGTGATGTGAGTCCAGACAGTGTTATTGAAGCACTTGATGCTGCAACAATTTACGATATTCCGGTCACCTTTTTAAGACAGAATATTTTAAAGCCTATTGCCAAAGAACTAGAACTTGGAGAACTTGACCCGGATATGGAAGAGTGGGATACCCTGGTTAAAAAGATCGTACAACCTAAAAACAAAACAGTTGTCGGTTTTGTCGGAAAGTATCTTGAGCTTAAAGAAGCATACAAATCTTTAACAGAGTCTCTTATTCACTGTGGTGCACATCTTGACAGCAGAGTTGAGATCAACTGGGTGGACTCAGAAGAGATCGAAGAGCGTGGCGCAGAAGCACTTCTTGGTGATTGTGATTCGGTTTTGGTTGCCGGTGGTTTTGGAAGCCGTGGTGTTGAGGGCAAAATAAAAGCCATCGAATATGCTCGCGTTAACAAAGTCCCTTATCTCGGTATCTGCCTTGGAATGCAACTCACTCTTGTTGAGTATGCACGAAATGTACTGGGTTTGAAGGGTGCAAACTCAGTAGAGTTTGATGAGAACACACCATACCCGATGATCTACCTTATCGATAACTTCTTAGATCAAAGTGGCGGTATGCAGCTCAGAACACACAAATCACCAATGGGCGGAACGCTTCGCCTTGGAGAATACCCTTGTAACACCAAAGAGGGCTCTTTGATCAGGGAAGCCTATCATGGCGCACAAACAATCTATGAAAGACACAGACACCGCTATGAGGCTAACCCTGCATACAGAGAATCGCTTGAAGAAGCAGGCATGATCGTAACGGGTGAGTCCAATGGGCTTATAGAAACTGTAGAGATCAAAGATCATCCATGGTTTCTTGGTGTTCAGTTTCACCCGGAATTTACCTCAAGACTTCAAACCCCAAATCCTTCTATACTTGCATTTGTAAAAGCATCCCTGAATGCAAACAACGCCTAATGCTCCGGAACTGGACAGTGCTGCTCTTTTTGAACTCCTAAACAACAGGTTTTCTCAAGGATATAAAAAACTTTCACATATCCCTGATCCCGCCCTGCTTCATGATGGGCTCAAGTCTGCGAAAAAAATAGCACAAACCATACAAGAGAATAAAAAAATCACCATAGTGGGTGATTATGATGTTGATGGGGTGAGTTCTACAGCTATCATGGTAGAGTTTTTTAAACAGATACCCTACCCCATAGAAGCTATCATCCCAAACCGCTTCGAGGATGGCTATGGAGTTTCCCCTACAGTACTACAAAGGGTCGATACAGACTTGATCATTACGGTAGATAATGGTATTTCAGCTATTGATGCTGCACAAATTTGCAAACAAAGGGGGATAGATCTTATTATCACTGATCACCATACACCCTCTCAACAACTCCCTGATGCTTACGCTATAGTAGATCCCAAACTTTCTGAGTGTCAGTACCCATTTAAAGAGATATGTGGGGCACAGGTTGCATGGTTGCTTTTAGCTCTTGTTAAAAAAGAGCTCTCTTTACAAATCGATATGAAACAATTTCTCGACATCTTGGCTATTGCCATCATTGCTGATATTATGCCCCTTATAGATATAAACAGAACACTTGTAAAAGAGGGGCTTAAAGTTCTTATGAATTCACAAAGACCTGCATCCATCATCATACATGATTTTTTAAATAAGTCTATGATCTCTTCAGAAGATATAGCTTTTCAAATAGCTCCACGTATAAACTCTGCAGGCAGACTTGAGGATGCTTCCATTGCTTTGGAGTTTTTCACTGCCACCTCAACAACCAAAGCGTACCAACAGTTTGAAAAACTCAACAAACTCAATGAACTTCGAAAATGTACAGAAGCCCAATGTACACAAGAAGCCATTGCAAGTGTTTCAGAAGTAAGCGACATCATTGTAGTGGCAAAGCAAGGCTGGCATGAGGGTGTTGTCGGTATAGTTGCTGCAAGACTTGTTGAGTATTTTCAAAGACCCGCCATTGTTTTAAGTATAGATGGAGAAAGTGCAAAAGGCAGTGCACGCAGTATCGGCGATGTTAATATCTACTCCCTTATAAAAGAGAATCAGCACCTTCTGAGTAAATTTGGAGGGCACAAGATGGCAGCAGGTCTTGCTTTAGAAACAAAAAATATACAAACTTTCTCCAAGGCGATCAACACAAGTGCAAAAAAGCTCTCAGCAAAAGATTTTTTGCCAAAAGATGAACTCACAGGTATCATTGATGCAAAGATCATTAATTTTGAACTTCTGGAACTACTAGAGAGTTTTGAACCATATGGTGAAGCAAATCCTCGTCCACGTTTTCTTATCAAAAATGGCGAAATTGTCGATATCAAATACTTTGGCAATGACAAATCTCATTCTAAAGTTACACTAAAGCTTAAGAAAAATGACCCTAAAACACTCGAGCTTATTTTATTCAGAAAAGTTTTAGAAATGCCCAAAAACAGGGCTATAACATGTAGTTATACTATCAATAAAAATGAATTCAATGGTCGCACTTCCATACAATTACTTATAAATAAAACCTATAATTGAGACTTTTCGTAACACTCTTATCAAATTGATATCACACATCTATCCAATCTATGTAAATTTAGCTAAGATATGTATAGATTCAAAAAAAGGGATAACAAATGAAAAAGATCATTACACTCTCAGCTGCTGCATTTTTAAGTACGGCACTGTTTGCTTCAACAGATATGGAAGCAAAGATAGATGCTCTGGAAGCAAAAATAACAAAGCTTGAAAAAGCACAAAAGAAACAAAAAAAGAAACTCTCAAAAGTCAATGCTCTCGCTGCAAAAGATAACATCAAGTTTGATGTTGACTTTAGAACATCCGTTGACAAGCTCAACTATGAAACTGCCAGTGGAAAACACTACTCAAATGACAGTCTTATGGTAAACCGTTTATGGTTAGGTATGGGTTATGCTCCAACACAAAATATCCTCTTCAGAGGTCAACTTTCAGTAAACAAAGCCTTTGGTGCAAGTTATGGACAACGCGGTACAGGATTTGGTTTTGATACTTTTGACTGGGTAGTGAATGAAACCTTAACGGACGACACTATAAAACTAAGAGAAGCATACTGGTTATGGACCGATAAGTTTGGTGATATCGGAGTGACTGCGAGTGTTGGTCGCCGTCCTGCTACAAATGGTTTTTTATCAAACCTACGTGAAGATGATAAGTCGAAATCTCCGATGGGTCATGTGATCAACATGGAGTTTGACGGTGCAAGTGCCAGTTTAAAACTAGATGCATATGTTCCGGGTATGATGTTTAAGATCTGTTTGGGACGTGGTTTAACCAATGCAGTCGGCTGGTCTTCACAGGCAACACAATATGTTGGCTCACCAACGGGCGGTTCAACACAACCAAACTATACAGAAGATGAAAACAACCTAGATACTGTAGATATGGCAGGCTTTATCTTCAAACCTTATGATGATGGTCAATACTCTGTTGTTACAACGTGGTATAGAGGGTTCAACCTTCCAGGCCTTTACTTAAGTGATTATAGTTTGGGAACAGATGGTCGTTCAGGTACTGCAGATGATGTACAAACATGGTCTATGCAAAGTGGTGGCGCTATGGATGGGATGGCGATCTCATTGAAAGTTGACGGTATCGGTGATGGGATCAATGACTTCTTAGATGACACAACTGTT
>JALUKO010000411.1 GCA_027056525.1 Helicobacteraceae bacterium
AGGAATAAGCACTTTTTGTTCACTTAAGTCACTCTTTTTAGGGTCATGTTCATCGTATTGGACTTCATACTCATACACTGGCGTCATATCGGCATCATCATCACCAAAACCGCTTCCAAACATAAAAAAATCATCCGGTTTGATTCTGAGCGTATAGGTTGTATAGGCGTCAGCCGCTTTTGGAGCACATGTGGTCGTTTCTCCCTCGAAACCGTTGAGTGAAGAAGAGTATCGCTCCATTTTCTCCAGTGTATCGACGGTGGTCGTTTTGATGTTGTCTATCTTAAATTTTCCAAATCCTTTTGTCGTACCGCCTCCGAGTCTGAATGCGGGTGACTGAATATGTGCCAGAAGTTGTTCAAAAGCCTCTTTGTCTTCAAGCATCTCTATCGAAAATCTGAACTTGCTGCCTTTGAAAACCACCTCTTCGTCGAATTTGCTCTTATCTCTGGCGACACCTTTGTCCGTGACGGCAGTATGCTCACGCAAGGGGAGGTTGTCGAAAATTTGTAAAAAATCGGATTTTTCCAACAGCAGTGTTTCATGAACACGGTTGTTTTCATCGACCAGCAAGGCGTTTGAAAAGATTACTTTCGAACCTTTCTCTTTGCCGAAAATCTCTTCGGCAACTGTTGTATCGAACTCTTTTCTCAGTACGCCCGCTATGGAAGTACCCAAAATCATGGGCAAGCCGTTCCAGTCTCTTTGTACGGGTGCGTCTTTCATGAAGTCTGTTTTGCTGCTGCCGACTTTTAGCGGTGTGACCGCCTGAATAGTAATATGTGCGATATATCTAGTTTGCATAATTGCCTCCCTGTGTATATTTAGGCATCTGTATGGAGAGGAGTCTGACAAAAGCGAGCGCATCTTTACTCTTTTCAATGGCGTTCAGTAGTTTCGCAGATTTGCCGTCGTTCCATTTCTCCTTTGCTACGCCTTTGGATACATACTCCTCTACACGTTGTTTGATCTCTTTGTTGTCCTGGACATTGCAGAGTGCGCGTATCGTGCCCCATTGCGAGTTCATCTTCTCCTGAAAACTGTTTTTATATGTATCGATAAAGTGGTGCACTTCTTCGGCAATCTCCATTTCATGAATTTTCTGATTGTGTCTATTGGCAAGAAATTGTACTGTCGGATCGTCAAAACGGGAGGTGATCTCCTGCATCGCATCTACGGGAGTCGATTTTTGCTTCTCCTGCACGAATGAAAACGATTTTTGCATCAGAAACGGTGGATTTATCATAATTTCACCAAACCCTTCACTCAAATAGGCACCGACTCCGTTTACGATTTTAGCAAGTTGCGCATCGGTTATATCTTTGAGGACAATCACACTGCCGCTGTTGATGACGACTCTCTCAAAATCTTTTGTCTCTCTTTTGAAATTGTACGGTGTATAAGATGCAATGCGTAACTGACATTTTTCATAGACTATATTTTCATCGTTTAAACCTTCGCACAGGTATTTCAGGTCGTAGCTCGGCTGTCCGTTTTCATCGCTAAGGGCTAGTCGGCTTTTTGCGTAAAGGATGACTTCACCGGCAGGTTTCTCTGTCCGCTTTTCTGACTTTTTCTCATCTTTAAAAGTGATCTCCACTTCGCCGTACTGTGCGGTTTTGGATTTTCCGAGTCTCTTTTTACCTGTAAGCGCGGACTTGATTTTTTCTGCATCTTCATAAAATTGCTTCTCACAGGTTACCTGAAATTGCCAGGTCGTTCCGGCTTTGATTGCTTCGTAT
>JALUKO010000412.1 GCA_027056525.1 Helicobacteraceae bacterium
GATTCGAAATGTTTCGAAAAGTCCCAAGAGGAGTAAACCCACTGAGTGTTTTGTGAGTTTAAGGGTGTGAGGGTTGCGACTACTTTTGTGGAGAGAGGGTGATAATTTACATATTTTTTGAAAAATGTTCAAATCTGACTTAGGAAAATTCGCCGTCTATTTTTTTCTGTTTTTCTATGAGGTAATTTTTGCAATCACTCGCAGATAAAGGTTTTGAAAAATAATACCCTTGTATCTGAGTACAACCTGCTTCTACAAGAAAATCGACCTGTTCTTTTGTTTCCACTCCCTCAGCAACAATACCTAAATTTAAATTCTCTGCTAATGTAATAATTGTATGCACAATCTTTTGACTATTTTCATCTTCAATTACATTTTCAATAAAACTTTTATCAATCTTTAATTTATCAATCGGTAATCTTTGCAAATATGATAACGATGAATATCCTGTTCCAAAATCATCAACAGATATGGATATACCTAAAGATTTTACCGCTTCTAAAATCATAATTCCATATTCCATATCTTTCATAATTTGCTCTTCTAATACTTCTATTTCTACGTATTTTGTTTTGATACCTGTATCAATAATAACTGCTTCTAAAGATTCTAAAAATTGCTTACTATCCATTTCTTTTGTTGAAACATTTAAAGATAGTATACCTGTATCTATACCTTCATCCTGCCACCTACGTATTTGGTTCAATGACTTAATACGCATATATTGATCTACTTGCATCAGGATGCCTAGCTCTGCAGCTAGCTTCATAAACTCGTCAGGTTTAAGATTCCCTTGTGTAGGGTGGTTCCAACGTAACAAGCCTTCAAGACCTAATACCTTACCAGTCATTGCGTCTATCTTAGGTTGATACAAAAGTTCAAATTCATCTGCTTCAAGTGCTTTACGTAAATCTCTTCCTAATTCTTGTCTTTTTAATACATTTTGACTCATAACAGTACTATAAAACTTATAGATGTTTTTTCCACTTTCTTTAGCTCTATACATAGCGGTATCTGCATGTCTTAAAAGTATGTTTTCAGAGGTACCATGCTCAGGAAACGCACTAATACCAATACTAAAACTAATAAATAGTTCTAAATGTTCTACTATAAAAGGTTTTTGCATAAATAACGCAATACGCTCGACAACAGAGATGGTATGGCTTTGTGTTTGCTTGTTTAAAATAACAACAAACTCATCACCACTTACACGTGACACCACTACATTTTCACCAAGTATTTCTTTTAAACGTTTACTTACTTGTTTTAATAACTCATCTCCAATTTCATGTCCATAAGTGTCGTTAACTTCTTTAAATCTATCTAAATCTAGAAATAGCACATAGATTGATTGATTAGTCTCTTTAGCTTCTAAAATATATTTTTTTAAAATATCTAATAAAAGTACTCTATTGGGGAGAGTAGTCAGTGGATCATGAAGCGCTAAGTATTTTAATGTTTTTGTTTTTTCTTCTACTCTATTGGACAATAGTTCATTTTGCTTACTAATAAATTTTTTGTATTTCACAACATATATATAATACAAAAATCCACTAACAATAAAAATGATAAATACTATTATGATGATTATCATAGTACGTGTTTTTAAGATATCACTCATATCAATTTTATCTAAGGGGTAAGCCACAATGATATATCCTAAGTTTTTATTCTGCTTATTCAAAACTGTATACTTAGTTAACAATAAACCATTTTCTTTATCAATATGATAATTTTTAA